>JBAZQB010000001.1:600000-775584 GCA_041645435.1 Methanoregula sp. | reverse complement strand
AATCCTTGGTCCGGTTCTTGACAAAGTCCTTGTTCTCCCAGCCGTTCTTGAGGATCAGCTGCATGAAGCAGTTCAGTAATGCCACATCGGTACCGGAGTAGAACTGTAAGAACAGGTCGGCCTGCTTCCCGGTTGCCGTGAGCCGCGGGTCGGCGTAGATGATCTTTGCACCGTTCTTTTTCGCCTGCATAATGCGGCGCCCGATCAGCGGGTGCTGCTCGAACGTGTTGGTGCCGATCACAAGGAGGCACTTTGATTCGGCAATGTCTGCGATTGACTGGGTCATTGCACCGGAGCCGAACGCGCCGGCGAGCCCGACAACGGTCGATGCATGGCAGAGCCGGGCACAGTGGTCGATGTTGGGAGTCTTTAAAACAGCGCGGGCGAACTTCTGCATCAGGTAGTTCTCTTCGTTAGAGACACGGGCTGATGAGAGGCATGCCATCTCTTCACCCTTGTAAGACTTGAACTTCGAGACTATCAGCTTGTAAGCCTCGTCCCAGCTGGCCTCGACAAACTTGCCATCCTTCTTGATGAGCGGCTTGGTCAGTCGATCCGGGCTGTTGACAAATTCCCATGCATAGTTCCCCTTGGGGCAGAGCTTGCCTTCGTTGACAGGGTTACGATTCCAGGGAGCGACTCCGACTACCTTCTTGTCCTTGACAACAAGGTTAAAGCCGCACCCGGTTCCGCAGTACGGACACGTAGTTGGTACGTATTTTACTTCCATTCACACACCTATTACGATTGAAAGTCTGACCGACCCCCTTTAAACTTTATGAAATTTTTGCGTAAAAAGCCTCCAAACGGTTCTTCATGCGAATTTTAAAAAATTTTACTTGGTACCCATATTAATCTAAAATAATTGTTTTTCCGAAAATTGACCTCATCAAATCGTGACTAACGCACACGTTTTTTCTGAAAATATGCTCATATCTGTGAAATCGGATGCAATTGCATTGCATGTCTGCATTGCATATCTGCATTGCAAGAATAGCTGGTTAATGCACCCCTTTTTTTGGGAATACTTGAACCGGTATGAAAAACTATTCGCTAAATACGTCGAAGATTTTTCCCATTCAGGCAGAGATCAAACCAGGTATCGTATACCGGAATGCCATGGCATGTTTTTTTATAGTAAAGCACGTTGTTTTAATGAATGGATACCCGCAAGAAAACCATAAAAAAGATAAAAAGTCTTCTTCGTCTCCATCGCAATGGTCTCACCATAAGTGACCTTGCCGAAAAACTTGAATTGAACCGGAACTCAACAGCAAAATATCTTGAAATTCTTCTCATTTCCGGGGAAGTCCATATGAATACGATCGGCCCGGCAAAGGTCTACACCTTTTCACAGAAAATGCCGATATCAGCAATGCTGAAATTTTCCGCAGACATTATCCTCCTGATCGATAATGAAATGCACGTGCTCGATGCGAATGAGAATGCACTCCGCATCCTTGGCATGTCTCGTGAAATGCTTGTTGGAAATCTGATTGGGAACGTAAAGTCCCCCCTCATTACCCGTCTTGCTATTCCCGAAGTTGTTGAGGAGATCCAGAAGAACGGGGAAATCCAGCGCGAGTTTAGTATTACCCGGCAGAATGAAGATCGCCATTACCGGGTGCGCCTTATCCCAACGGTATTTGATACTATGGATGAGGGTATCACAATCATTGGAGAAGATATCACACAACAGATCCGGTTCGAAGAATCCCTGAGGATCTCGGAACGGCGGTATCGTGCGATCGTGCAGGATCAGACAGATGTGATCTGCCGGTGGCGCCCGGAAGGAAATATTACGTTTGTCAACGAATCGTTCAGTCGTTTTATGGGAATTTCCGGGAGTGCCGTACAGAATGAGAGCATCTTCTCATACGTGTTTCCGGAAGATATCGCCGTTATAAAAGAACAGATCGCCCGACTCACCCCCGATAAACCAACCACATCTTCTGACCTGCGATTAATCGGTACTCAGGGACATTCCCGCTGGTACCAGTGGAATACGCGAGGGCTTTTTAACAATGCGGGAATTCTGATCGAATGTCAATCCGTAGGTCGTGATATCAACACCGAGCGGCAGCAAGCGCAAAAGATCCGTGAAAGTGAAGAGCGTTTCCACATGATTACCGATCACTCCCCGTTCCCCATCTCCATTATGGATGGTTCGGGCAATTACCTGTACATCAATGAAAAATTTACCCGGCTCTTCGGATACACCCTTGATGATATACCTACGGAAAAAGACTGGTTCAAAAAGGTGTTTTCCGGTATTTCTGATGAAGAGGTAAAGCTCATCGGGAGAGAAGATCCTGCACAACCAATAACTGACGAGGTCAGACCCTGTGTGTTTCCGGTCACCTGCAAAGACGGAACCGTCCGGCCCGTCAACTTTTACCGGGCCACTCTTCAGAGCGGTGAGCAATTCATTGTCTATGAAGATCTTACCCCGAAAAAAGAATCAGAACTGCTGCATTCTGTCCTTGCCTCTATCGTGAATTCTTCAAACGATGCCATCACGCTCTACCGGAATCTTAATAACCCGATTCACCCCCGGCGATGAACACTGATGAATCGTTGGCAGGTACAATCGCAGGTATGATCAGAAACCCCAAAAATGCAGAGTCCCTCTTCAGAATCCGACTCACCAATTCCTTTAAAATCGCAGATATCCATATAACCAGCAGGGATCGCTGTTGCGTGGAACCCCCCTGACCGATAAAAATGATGGTGCATTAAATGGAGACACACCCCGAAGATGCCGGTAGGAAAATTCTGGTTGTCGAGGATAGCAGGACCCAGGCTGAATACCTCCGCCATATTCTGGAAACTGAGGGGTACACGGTTACCCTTGCTGCCAACGGGAATGATGCCCTGGAGCAGATTCGAATCGACCGGCCGACAATCGTACTGACAGATATTCTCATGCCGGAGATGGATGGTTATACACTTTGCCGTGCTATCAAACAGAACAAAGAAATGGCAGATATCCCGGTTATCCTTGTTACCCAACTCTTCGATCCGGCAGACCTGATAAAAGGCCTGGAAGCCGGGGCAGACAACCTCATCATAAAGCCGTTTGAAGCCGAACACGTGAAGTTTCGGATAACAAGCACCCTGCAGTCCCGGGATCCTCCCGATTCTCATGATGCAGGGGCCACTCCTGCAGTATCGCCCGAAGGCCAGCCACCTCATATCCCTGCCAGTCAGTCCCGGTCACCTGCAATCCTGCTCTCATCCTATGATCTCGTTGTCCGGAAAAATGCAGAATTGGAGGAAGTCAACGCATTTCTTTTGGCGGAAAATGAGGGTTTACAACAGATGATTTCTACGCTTCAGCAAGCCAATGAAAATCTTCAGCTGGAGAATGCCGAACTAAAGCGGATGGAAAAGGTGCACACTCCCGATATGAGATGATCGAGCGTACCAGTCTGACCCTTAACTTCGCCCTGCTTTTTTCATACCCCTTGCTCTTTCCGTACTGATCACACTCCCTAAAGCGCCGGCAAACACACGTCGGGAGTCCCGCCATTCCGGCACCCGGCCAAACGCCCCAACACTCACCGGTTCATAGCTGCAGCGCTACGCGACACCATCCAGCTCCGTATCATGATTGTGGGGGGTTAATCTCCTCTTAGAAAAAGGTGGAGGTGAGGGAACTCCCTTACCCTGCAACAACGCTTTCTGATAAAAAAGGGCCACCGGCTTCAAACGACCCGGGAACCCGGCAGCATCAGAAAATGTCGAGTAAAGGATCAGCTGACTGCAAGATGCCCGATAGTAAGCGGATAAAGCTCGGGATACCCGATGCCTGCAATCACCGCCGGGTCGTTATAAAAAAGGCGCCGGGCTTCTATTGCTGAATCCACACGATAGATGAGAACCCTGATTGTGCCATCAGGAGCACCCCCGTGCATGAAAATTTTTCCCTGGGCAATCATGTCTTTGACATAATCCGCGTGCTGGACCATCGTCACCTGCTCTTCCGGTGTCATGGTAGTAAGAAAATCCAGGCGTTTAGGCCGGATCAGTGAAATAAAATCCATTGTGTAATTCATACTGCTGATTGAGGTTGTTATCGGTTATAGGTATGGTACTGGCTGATTGTCTCATTGGAGTCCCGTTTCCTCACACTGGTCCGGATGGGGGGCATGGCCCGTAAATTTCCCGGACAGATCCTGACGATCTGAATCTGCACACATCCGGACCGGTCCTGCTTCAGGGTTCCTCCGATGACCGAGATCCGGGAACGGTACCCTGTTTTGTCTTATCGTCCGGCATATTTTCCTTCAATTCGGGTGGGATGCAGGTAAATCCACCGAGATCAGCGTGAGATCAGGGCAGACTTGTCCCAGACCTATCGAAAAGCTCAGGCCTGGATACCGTAATATAAAAAAGGAAGAGATCAGGGAAACCGGACAATAACATTGTTCTGCATGAGCCGGTTCTCCTGGGGGACTGCCTGCCGGAAATATGTGACAAAATCCCCGAAATCCGTCCATAGCTGGTTTGTGGAATAGCCCGGAGACGACATACGCTCTGCTCCAAGGGTCTCATTGACTTCTCCAGTCACATCGAATGAGCGGTATACGTGAGGATATCCCTCGGCACCCAGGAATGACGGGATGTCTGTTACGACCTGGAAATGGAGGTGCGGGATGTCTGAGTTCCCGCTGTTACCCATCAGGCCAAGCACCTGGCCTTCTTTGACGATATCGCCTTTCTTCACCTGGACTGACCCGTTGACTATGTGGGCGTAGCAGGCATATTTTTTATTCCCGAGATCGAGAATGACATAATTGCCGGCCGCGGTTTCAAATGTGACCCCCAGGGGGGAGTAGATGCCCTCAGAGTCCGGAAGGCCGTCAGCGGCATCCACGACCGTCCCGTTAGCAACTGCCAGGATCTCTTTGCCAAAGCCGTAATAATTCCTGGCGAGCGTTGCATTGCCGGCAACGGCCTGTCCACTCACCGGGTCAAGGTAGACCCAGTCCTGTGCATATCGCTGGGGGACGCGGGTCACCCCGTTTAAGGTGATCTGGGCACGGAAGTGATGGGTCAGGGGAGATGTTGTCTCCATGACCATCCAGCCCGGACCATGCACCGGGGAACCGACAACTACCGGGACAAGGTCTTTATGCACGGTTACTTCCCCGCCGGTTACCGTTGTTGGGGACAATCCGGCTGCGGTCCGGTTCAGGGTGAGGCGGTGGGAGAGCCGGTCCGGAACAGCATCAGGACTGACCACAAACCAGAGCGATACGCGGGGCTTGAGGAGTTTTCCCGTACCGTTCTGCAGTTCGGCCGCAGTTGGCGGCGGGACATTTGCCGGGTGATACAGGGCAGCCAGCAGTTCACCGTCTGCGGTATAGAGGATCTTTCCAGTAGCCGGGTCGAGAACCTCCACCTTCTCAACAACGGGTACCTGTCCATTGGCCGGTGTAAGTTCGAGTTCGTACGCGAGGTTGACTCCGTTCTGGCTGGGAACCGGGATGAGCAGAAACGGGACGGTCATATTCAGGACCGGGGCTGCAGGTTCCGTTTGCTGTACCGCTGCGGGTTGCGTACACCCGGAACCAAGAACTGCGGCAATCACGATAATAGTGATAAGGAACTTTGCAATCGCTGACATAGTGATGATACTGGTTGTTAGTGTACCAGAACATAAAACCAGAACATAAACGACATCAGAAAATTACTTCCCGACCTCACTCCCGCTCGTTCGGCTGCAGCCGATTATTCTGACGTATTTTCTCAAACTGTACCCGCCTGCGGGCAGTTACATTCCTATAGAAAAAGCTTCTTTCACCAGTTCTTCCTGCTTCTTTGTAAGTTTTTCCGGAATCTTTACTATCGTTTTTACCATCAGGTCTCCCCGCTTATCGGAATTCAGGTACGGCATGCCCTGCTCCCTGAGCCGGAACAGTGTATGGCTCTGGGTACCGGGTGGAATTTTCAGGTGTGCTGTACCCGTAATAGTGGGTACCTCTACCTCCCCCCCAAGGAGGACTGTATGAAGCCCGATGATCACGGAACTATAAAGGTCCGCACCTTTACGATCGAACGTGCGGTCTGGCCGGATGTGGATAATTGCATACAAGTCGCCGGGAGGCCCGTTGTTCTCGCCCGGCTCCCCTTCACCGGGTATCCTGAGGAACTGACCGTCATCTACGCCGCGGGGCACCGAGACTTCAATTCTCCTTACTTTCTGCATCGTCCCTTTCCCTTTGCAGGCCTGGCAGGGCTTGTCGATAATTTTACCCGTTCCCCTGCAGGTCGGGCAGACTGCGATATTCACCATCTGGCGATTGCCGACCTTCTGCACATTGCGGATCTCACCGGTCCCGTTGCAGGTCGGGCAGTTCCGCACAGATCCCGGTTCTGCTCCCGTACCATGGCACGCACTGCAGGCGAAATGATGGGGCACCCCGACTGTGTTCTTTGTGCCGTAAAAAGCATCGGCAAGGGAAATGTCGATCTCGTACCTGAGGTCTGCACCACTGCGCTGCCGGGCAGCCCGGGGTGAAACACCGGAAAACGCATCAAAAATATCGCCGAGACCGAAGTCCCGGAACAGGTCATCATAACTGGGCGGTTTATACCCGGCAGCGTCGCCGGGCCGGAATTCCGCGTGACCGACCTGGTCGTACTGCGCTTTTTTCTGGAGATCACCTAAAACCTGGTAGGCCTCGTTGATTTCCTTGAATTTCGCCTCTGCCTCCTTGCTGCCCTTGTTGAGATCCGGGTGATATTTCCGTGCAAGCTGTCGGAATGACTTTTTTATATCATCCTGCGATGCGTCTTTTTTCACACCAAGGATCTCATAATAGTCTTTTTCTGCCATGGGAAAGAAAAAGGACTATTTCTCATCCTTTACCTTGAAATCGGCATCGACGACATTTTCCCCGCCCGGGCCGGTCGTTTCATGCCCGGGACGCTCATTGCCAGCAGAGCCTGACTGTTGCTGTTGTGCCTGCTGCTGGGACTGCTGCCGGGCAGCTTGTTCGTATACGGCAGACCCGGCCTCTCCCAACACTTTCTGGAGTTTTTCTATCTCCGACTTGATCTTTGCGGTATCTTTTCCTTCAATGGCTGCCTTTACCCCAACTATTGCCGCATTCACCTTATCGATGAGATCGGCGCTGATCTTTCCGGCCAGGTCAGATTTTGTTTTTTCCGCCGTATAGATCAGGGAGTCGGCAGTATTCCGGATCTCGATCTCCTCTTTCCTTTGTTTGTCCTGCTCTTCAAACTGCTTTGCCTCATTCACCATCTTCTTGACATCGCTGTCTGCCAGTTTGGTGGAAGCCGTGATGGTCATCTTCTGCTCTTTACCGGTCCCGAGATCCTTTGCCGATACATTCAGGATGCCCGAAGCATCGATATCAAACGACACTTCTATCTGGGGAATACCCCGGGGTGCAGGGGGAATACCGACGAGATTGAACTGCCCAAGACTCACGTTATCTGCTGCAAGGGGGCGTTCGCCCTGGAGGATATGGACGGTGACAGCGGTCTGATAATCCGCTGCAGTGGAAAAGATCTGGCTCTTCTTTGTGGGGATCGTAGTGTTCCGCTCGATCAATGGTGTCCTCACAGCTCCGAGAGTTTCGATACCCAGTGTCAGGGGAGTTACGTCTAAAAGCACCATGTCGGTGATCTCGCCGCCAAGAATACCTCCCTGGATGGATGCACCGATTGCCACGCATTCCATCGGATCGATACCCCGCTCTACCTTCCGGCCTACATGATCTTCGATAAACTTCTGGACAACGGGCATACGGGTTGGACCGCCGACAAGGATCACTTTCTGGATATCATTTTTCGTAAGGCTTGCATCTTTTAATGCCTGTTCGAACGGGTGGATACAGCGCTTGATGATGGGTTCGATCAGCTGTTCGAGTTTTGATCGGCTCAGCTTCATCGACAGATGTTTGGGGCCTGTCTGGGTGGCAGTGACATAGGGGAGGTTGATCTCGGTTTCGAGTACGGTAGAAAGTTCGATCTTTGCCTTTTCAGCGGCTTCTTTGAGCCGGTTGACCACCATCTTGTCATTTCTGAGATCGATGCCTTCAAATTTTTTGAACTCATCCGCAATCCACTCGTAAATTGCATTGTCCATATCGGTTCCGCCCAGCTGGGTATCGCCGGAAGTGGCAAGGACCGTGAACGTCCCGCCGCCAAATTCCATGATGGTCACATCCAGCGTGCCCCCGCCAAGGTCAAAGACAAGAATCTTGTATTCCCCGGCACGGTCGAGACCGTACGCCATCGATGCAGCAGTGGGCTCGTTGACCAGCCTGATAACATCCAATCCGGCAATCTTGCCTGCATCCTTGGTTGCTGTCCGCTGGTTGTCGTTGAAATAGGCAGGGACGGTGATCACGGCCTTTGTCACTGTTTCTCCGAGGAATGCTTCTGCATCCCTTTTTATTTTCTGAAGGAGGAATGCCGAGATCTGCTGGGGCGTGTATTCCTTGCCATAAATTTTGTAAATATGATTGGTCCCTATCTTCCGTTTTGCAGCAGTAACCGTTCCTTCGGGATTACTTACGGCCTGCCGGCGCGCCGGTTCACCTACGAGTAACTGGCCATCTTGGGTGAACGCAACATACGAGGGAAACATCTTTCCGGCAACCGTTGCACCTTCTGCTGAAGGGATAATAGTCGGTTTGCCGCCAAGCATCACTGCACCTTCACTGTTTGAAGTACCAAGATCAATTCCGATAATCTTCTCTTTAGCCATTATTCTCACCTTCATCTTTTCCAACGTTTTCTGCAATCAGTACTTTAGAGGGTCGGATCACTTTCGATTTCAGCTGGTAACCCCGTTCGATCTCATTGAGTATCGTGTCTTGTTCTTTGTCGCATTGCTCCTTGCATAACACCTCGTGAAAATGCGGATCAAATTTTTTTCCCAGACATTCTATGGGTTGCAGCCCATATGCTGCCAGGATTTTTAAGAATTTTTTCTGGACCATACCGATCCCTTCCCTGTTTTTTTCCTGTCCAAGGGCAGGCAGCGCCCGTTCGAAATCGTCAAGGATGACTAAAAGGTCTTTTATCAGGTTCTCGTTTGCGAGCGCAATAATTGCTACTTTTTCCTTTTCAGACCATTTACGGTAATTATCAAAATCTGACTGGAGGTATTTCAGCCGGTTAAGCCGCTCCTCTGCAATAAGTGTTTTTTCGTCAAGTTCCGTTTTCAGCCGTTCGATCTCTTCCGTCAGCTGTTGCTTTTTCAGCCGGACATCATCAGTATCCATTGAAAAGTGCATTCAACCTTTTCAGTTTATTAAACTTTGCCCAGCAATTTCCACTTTTATCTGTATCACGGCAGAATGTCCTGCATTCTAAAATAAGCACATCTCAATTCCTTACCTCTCACCTTGCTGCTACAAAATAGTGAAGTAACCGCGTATTGCAGCCCGGTACTGCCATGCGATTACGGAAAATGAGTTGAAACACAAACGGTCTGTATCCTTTTCACCATACTGAGCCAGCCTTTAACCGGTAAACCAAAGATTAATGTGCTAAAAGATTCTTAATCTCGACAATTATCCGGCGCATGCACGGTCAGATCCTGCGGCAGAATTCATGAACGGGGTGAAAAACATGGAGTTTGCACGATTGCCTCTTTGCACCATAGTAAGTTTAATTATTATTTTTGTGCTCTTGAGCGGGTGTTTTGACCGTTTGGCGGACATCAATTCCGGCAACAGCGGTGCAGGGTCCGGCTCATGCAGTTCCGGTTATGCCAGATATACCACAAGTCAGGGACATTGCTGTCCTACGGGGTATCCGTATTACTATGAGAGCAAATGCCACCAGTGTTCGGAAGGGTATAATAAATACAGCACGAGCGCTGGTTACTGCTGCCCGTCAGGATATTCCCATTATTACAATGGTAAATGCCACCAGTGTTCCGAAGGGTATTACCAATACGATACGAGCGCTGGTTACTGCTGCCCGGAGGGATACCCGTATTATTATGACGAAAAATGCCATTCACAGTCCTCGGGGTATTCATCCTCGGGAACAAATACTGTCGTCATATCCGATATTCAGGTCGATAGCCGTACCGGCTGCCCGGCCCAGAGAGACCTGCAGTGTTCCGGATGGATAGAGGCAGGCAGCTGCCAGATACAGTCATGTACCTGCTACTATAGCGGTCTCCACGGCGACACTACCGCAGCATATTACCACACGTCGGACAACGCATACTTCCGCTGCACCGGCGCTGGTCAGACCATCAGCTGCATCGCTGCCGCACAGGCAGCAGCACAGCATTGCATGTAATCTTCAGCTTTATGAAAGAATGTGTGAGTGCTTTCTCCTGCAATAAAAACAAATTTTTCTCTCTCGTCTGCCAGGCTCTCCAGTTCCCCCATCAACATTCAGCTGATTCCTGCCTGAGATGCCCCCCCTCGCCAGATACAGGCTGCATTGCCGCTCGCAAGGCGACCGTCCATCCCCCAACCCACAGCAGGAACCGTGGGGACTGGCAGGTCGTGTATCACCAGATTTCATCACACTCAAATAGTCTCTTACCCTACGCCTTCTATGCGTATCAGATCCTTTATGGCAGTTTTTCTTTTTGCCCTGCTGATCCTTACTGCCGGCTGTTCAGATACTGCCTCTTCCTCCGGAATTGCTGCAACCGCACCCGTCCCATCGGTAACTGCCACATGGGGTGAATCATCTGCCACTCCTGAAGACCTCGTCACCTTTGTGAGCAATGCGGTCATCTACACCCAGCGGGTAGGAAAACATGTCGCGCTCCGGGAATTCTCTGACAGGAACGGTTCGTTCACCAAGGGGGATCTCTATGTCTGGGCTTACGATTTCAACGGGACAAACCTTGCGCATCCCTATCACCCCGAGTACCGGGGGCAGAACAAATCAGACCTGACTGATGCATCTGGTGTCAGGATGATCGAAGCGATGCGGGATGCAGCCCGGAACGGGAGTGGTTTTGTCACCTACGCATTTGAGAACCCGGTGAGCGGTACAACCGAATCAAAACTGGCATATGTCAGAAAGGTTGACGACACGTGGTGGCTTGCATCCGGTATCTATGGATCGGATGTGAGCATTCCTCATAAATCACCTGATATGGTCCGGCAGATCCTTGCCGCAAAAGTCGATCACGCGATCAGGTTTGCCCGGAATACCGGCAGGGAGAATGCCCTTGCAGCATTCAATAACCTTTCCGGCCCGTTTGCCGGGAATGGCACCTATGTTTTTGCATTCGACATGAACGGGACAAACCTGGTAAAACCGTTTGAGAAAACCATCATCGGAAAAAACGGGGGCAACGTGACGGATGAAAACGGTGTCTCAATCGGGAAACGGAAGATAAGTCTCGCACAACAGGGTGGAGGATACTTCTATTACGTGTATACGAACCCTGATTCAGGAGAACCGGAATTCAAAGTCTCGTATGTGGCACCGGTTGATTCTTACTGGGCAGCAGGAGCAGGAATGTATCTCCCGGATGTCCCCGCGTTTTTCCCACAAGAACAACGCAACCGGTTGGTATCCCATGTCAGCGAAGCTGCGGCATATGTCCGGAAGAACGGCCGGGATGCTGCGGTTCGTGAGTTTAATGATCCAAACGGGTCATTCTCCCAACCGGGCCTGTTCATTTTCGCGTTTGACCGGAACGGGACACTGCTTGCTAACCCCTACCTCCCGGGAATTGTTGGCATGAACCGCCTTTCTGACAGTGACCCGTACGGGGAATACCCGGTTCCCTATATCCTTGAAAACGCAGAAAATGGCGGGGGATTCCTATATTATTTCTTTGCCGACCCCGCAACCGATTATCGCGTCAGATTAAAATTCGGGTACTCGCAGATGGCAGGAGACGATCTCATCGTTGGTGCCGGAATTTTCTCTGACGGAAAATAACCCCCTTCAGATGGATTAAAAAATTCCTGCCAACTCCAATCACTATGCCGGACAATGCGATTGTCTGGGGGAGGTGTTACCCTCTCTGCAATCGCGTTAATTGTGCCCCTTACCCCTCTATGCCTAAGTAGAGCCCCGCTTTCCCCGCACTAGCCAGCCGAAGTGCCCCTGCAATACCTGCCCGACTTTGGATATCGCCTGCGAGAACCGGGCCAGTTTCCGGTATAGAATATTTCAAACGAACTTCTTCGAAAGACATTTTTATGTACAGATATAATTTCCCCCTATGAAACATCCCGCTCTGTGGATGCTCATCTCACTCGCCGCAATTATATTTATGGCAGGGTGCACGATGACAACTCCAACCCCTGTCCCCAGTCCTGTTCCAACCGGTTCAGATCTTATCGTTGTTGATGCCCTCCTTCCTCTCACGGGATCCTATTCATCATTTGGAGCTATGGCAAAAGCTGCCCTGCTCACCTCTGAGGAAGACATCAACCAGTATACCCAGACTATCGGTTCATCCACTCGCGTGAAGGTTGTTATCCATGATACGGGATCAGACCCTGCGACCGCTCTCCAGCTTGCCAAACAGGTTCGTGCAGATGGCCGCAGGATCGTACTCGGGCATATGACCAGCGCCGAGATAGAAGCGATAAAAAGTTATTCCGATGCCAACGGGATGGTTGTTCTCGATGCCGGAAGCACTTCGCCTTCCCTTGCGATCCCGAACGATTCGATCTACCGTCTGATAGCCGATGATTCGGCACAGGGGCTGGTCATGGGGATCTGGCTTGAAAAGAATAAGATCCATGCGATCGTCCCGCTCTGGCGTGGCGATATCTGGGGCGAAGGTCTTCTGAATTCAACGCAGGCAGCGTTCTCAGAACGAAAGGGAGTAACCCTGGATGGTGTCCGGTTCGATCCTGCGGAAAAGGATTTTGCTTCGTCCGTTACCTCCCTTGACATTCGCACCGGGGATGCAATTAGAAATTATGGTGCCGACCGGGTCGGGGTCTATATCATCGGTTTCGATGAATCCGCAACTATCCTGAGTAAGGCATCAGGAAAACAGAACCTCTCCCGTGTCCGCTGGTTCGGGTGTGATGGAAATACCGGTATTTCTTCTTTGGCCGGAACGACGTCGGCATCTCGTTTTGCCGCCCATGCAAACCTGACCGGTACGGTCTGGGGAATTGCGCATGATGATCCTTCGAGCGGTCCGCAAACCCGTATGAGAGAACGATTGGGATACCCACCTTCGTCAGGACCAATTGCACTCTATGATGCTCTCTGGGTAGTGAAGGATGTTTTAAAAGAGATTCCTGCTGATGCGGGGCAGGCCCGGATTGAAGCAGCTCTGGTCCAGCATTTGAGCACGTATGACGGGGAAAGCAGGTCTCTCATGCCGAACGCAGCGGGTGACCGGTTGCTTTCCTCGTATGATGTAATGCAGGTTACCAGTGGATCAGCAGGATCCGGATGGAAGAAAGTCGCCCATGTTACTGTATGGACAGATGGTCGCGAAGAGATCGTAACCGACCAATAACTCCTCTTTTACGATAATGAACCCGGGATTCTTATTAGACAATCCCCCATTGTTGTGAATTGTCTCCCTCTTTAGCGATCACGATAAGCTGGAATTACGCATTTTTACATTCACCCTCCCAAATAATGCGGATTTATTAATCCAGAGCTTCTTGATTTGAGTATGCACACCCGGGAGGCCACGGCACTCGATCTTTTCACCGATTCTGTCAGACTCATGGGCGATGCCACCCTTTGTGCGGTGATGGAGTTCGATAAGAATCTTGACACCCGCGTGCTTGAAATGGCCGCCCAGGCATGTCTTGTGGCCAATCCAATTCTTCACTGCCGGCTTGTCCGGGGGAATGGTCCGGCATTCTGGGAGATGGCAAAACCTGCCTGTGTCCCTCCTATAACGGTGGAGGAATGCGCCGGGACCTATCATCCCCATGTCATCGGGCCGGTTGATCCGTACGGCTCTATCCAGTTCCGCGTACGTCTGCTGCGTAGACCTTCTGGAGATGTTATCGTCATCAACCTCTCGCATGCCGCCGCTGATGCGTTCGGTCTCCATACCCTCTGTTCGCAACTGCTGCAGGAATACCAGAAGCCAGGCAGCATTCTTCCCGCCAATGGGGGGATCCCGGAGCGTGACACGCTCTGGACCCGTAGTCTGGACCGGGAGGAAAAGCCGGTACTTTCTGACATGAGAGTGATCAATCCGCTGTGGCCCGATCCATTTGGCACTTCCCGGGAACCCTCGACGTATCACCGTGAATGTCTCAGCTCCACGGAGCTGGAGGCAATTCGTATTTCTGCCAGGAAACTTGGGGGGAACATCAATGATGTAGTGATGGCGGCCTATTACCTCTCCATGAGTGATCTCACTGGTCACCGGGGACCGATTGACCTTTTCTTTCCCGTCAACCTTCGTCAGCACCTGAACGATGGATCCCGGGTCATGAGCAACCAGGCCACCAATGTCTGCTTCACTCTTGAACGCATTGCCGGCGAGGGATTAGACGAGATTCTTCCCCGTGTTATTGAAAAGACGCAACATCTTAAGGCAGGATGCATCGGTATCTCTGCTCAGGTAGAGATGGACAAGAACTGCGACCCGGAAGGCATTCGAATACAGCAGATGGTAGAGCAGATGGCAGCCCTGCAGAAATCCGGTCTGGCGGATATCTTCATTTCAAACCCCGGGCCGATCACCCTCCCTGATGCAGAAGGGCTTGTCGATGCCTACATCTGCTACCCGGGCGGCTACATGCCCACAACCTGTTTTGTCACCAGCACATTCCGGGGGAGGATGACGATCACCATGGGCTACCAGGACAGCGAAAGAGCGAGGATGGGGACACGAAAGGCGATGGATCTCTTCAGACAACATCTCCTGTCACTGGTGGATGGCTGCTGAGATCGGGAACCTTAAATCGAGAGTGGAGGTAAAGTTCCCTGATGCGTTCCTCCTAATCCGAGTTCGGTCCCGATGTTGTGTTATCGTTATCCCTTCCACAAGACCCGGCCTACTTCCCTAAAGCCATTGAACTCCCCTCACATTTCCTGAAATTTCTTAGACCGGACTGCTTTTTTCCCGGATCAGGATAGGATCAAATGAAATTATTCCAAAAATTTATGCATAATGCCTCCCTTATCATCCAATAACACTGGAACAGGGCTGTCCACGATCTTCGTATTGTTCATTCTTCTCATCCTCATTGTACTGGTCATCATCATCACCCTTACATGGCGAATTGCATCGCGCCGGTACACCCTTCCCTGCCCTGTATGGATGAAAGGGTTGCTTGATCCCCCGTTTTCCCAGGGCATGAGAGCCCGCACGAAAAAACAATCGAATACCTCGATCTCAACTACGGAATGAATGTACTGGATGTGAGCTGCTGCCCGGGCCGGCTGACGATCCCTCTCACTCATATTGTCAGCCATCAGGGTGAAGTTACTGCGATGGATATTCAGGAAGGGATGCTGCAAGAAGTTAGAAAACGGGCTCATACTGCAAACCTCACGAATATTCAGTTTCTTCATGCGGCTACCGGCGAAAGGAAACTTGAGCATGAGCGGTTTGACCGGGCTGTGCTGATTACCGTGCTTGGCGAGATCCCCAACCGGGAAGCGGCACTACAGGAGATCTTTGATGCGCTCAGGCCCGGCGGTATCCTTCTTATAGAAGAGACCGTACGCGATCCCCATTTCCAGACTAGGAAAACCGCCAACCGATTGGCCGGTGCTGCCGGGTTTATCGAAAAGGAATTCTCGGGAAATTATTTTTCCTATACGTTTACTTTGGAAAAGCCGGATTCCAAAAGACTGTCCCATTGAGATGATCGGGCACCTTTGGCGGGTTCGTGCTTTTTTAGTCACTTGGTTGCCATCGTTAACCGGCGGTCCCATTCACGACCGAACACAAGCCCGTTCCGGAATGCCGGTTCAAACATCAGCCTGAACAGGATCGGCCCAGCAATCATGGCCCAGAATATATTGTTGCCAAAATAACTGATGAACTTGCTCTCAAAGGGACGGGCAAAGAAGATCGTCCCGCATGCGGCAAGAAGCAGCATGCAGGTAAAGGTCGCAACAAGCGTCACTACCCAGAAACAGCCCATGGCAAAGAAGTCCAGATGGATCTCATGTCCTTTCATCATCCTGTGCCAGAGCCGGTATGCGAGATACGGGTAGAGGAAGTTGATGAGAAATCCAAAAATACTCATGAAGGACCATGAGCCAAATAGATCGCCGGCCACGTTGCCGATCCCCAGACCCCACGCCGCTGCGGGACCCCAGAGAATCCCGCATACGACCGGTAGTACCGCTGCCGGGCGCAGCGCAATACCGGCAATTTCCCAGTGGTACTGGTTGAAGGGGACCAGGACCAGTACAGCAAAAAGTGCATTCACCGCGATCCAGGTCAGTCCCTTCCGGTCGGTCAGGACCCCCGCCAGTTCATGCATGCTATTATTAGGGAGTGCGTCCGTAAAAAACCGGAGCATTGTGGATACTCCCGGTTATCGCGTGAGAAGGGTCCGGTTGCCCCGGCCGAGATGGACCGGACGTTTCTGCCCTAACTCCAACAGCTGCACCGCCTTCGAAAAATATCCTGACTTATGACAGAAACGTTCCCTAAACCCTGACAGAAGCCTTTTTGCTCTCCTTTTTGCAACAGCATTTAATGAGCTGAATACAATGTCTCATCTGGAATACCCGGTGGGGATGTGTCAGATAAAATGGCCAATTATGTTCTCGTTCATGGCGGCAATATGTCTGTTGTTACATGGAACAAACTGACCGTGGGAAAACCCGTTTACACAAAAGACGGAACCATGGGAGGCAGGATATGGAATCCCGTCATTCCCGTTCTTGTGCAGCACAATCACCACGTCTTTGCGCCGACACTCCTGGACGAACACCGTTCCACGCTGACCGATCATATCGGGCAGATATGCACGTTGATATCTGGAAATGACCTGCGGGATGTTATTCTGGTCGGGCATAGTTATGGCGGGATGGTAATAACCGGTGTCGCTGATAAAATAGCAGACCGGATCCGGCGTCTGGTGTATGTCGATGCCGCAGTGCCGGATCCGGGACAGTCCCTGTTTGATCTCATTGCTTCCGGTGGCTGTGACCCTTTGTCGTTTGCCGGCCTGGAAGCAGCTCCGCCCTTTGTTGAAAAACTGCAGTATGATGCAGTGAAAAATAACCTGCTGCCAAAAACCTATATCCTGTGTACAAAAAGCGAGTTTGCGCTCGTTACCCGTCTTGCCCGACAAAAAATCGCTACTGCAAAAAAAGGGTGGACCTATCTCGAGTTGCTGTCATCTCATGTACCGATGGCAGATCTGCCGGAGGCGTTTATACCGTTGCTTCTGGACGCTGCAAAGAAATAATCCTTGTTGGCTTTATTGAAACCCTAAAGAGAGACAAGTAGTTGCACTTTGGGGCTCTAGCCTATCGTGCTTCCGCCTCTCTCCATTCCGCTTACCGGTACTCCCCTGAATTTTGCAGTTGCCCTATTGGTATGATGACGTCGCTGGTGTATCACGATGCTCCAGCCAGCTCCGCACATCATGTATTGTATCGTATTCGTCGCTATCGATTGTACTCATGTCACACGTTCAGTGTCTCCCTCCGATGCTTTTTCCACTGATTTGGGGAACGTAAACGTGAATTTCGTCCCCCCCGTGCGATCGATCGCTACCGTGCCATTGAGTTGATCGGTCAAGGTGCTTATCAGCTGAAGTCCCAGCGAAGTCTGATTCTCCAGCGTGATGTCTGGGGATAATCCTACACCATTGTCTGCTACCACGAAAGTCAGGCCAGTGTGATCTTCGGTAGCTGTGATGGATAACTTACCCTCTTTCTTCTCCTTGAATGCATACTTTAAGCTGTTTGTGATCAATTCATTGCTGATGAGACCGAGAGGAATGGCGGTGTTGGTATCGATATAAATATCATGAACATCGAGATCAAGCCGGACACCCTGGTTTCCGGCCTCATACGAGCTGAAAAGCACCATTCCCAGAGCACGGATGTAATTCCCCAGATCGATATGGGAGAAATCTTTGCCCTTATAGAGATGTTCGTGAACGATCGCCATAGACCGCACCCGGTTCTGGCTGTCTTTCAAGGCTTCAATCGTATGGGGATCTGTTGTCTTACGGATCTGCATGTTGAGGAGACTTGAAATTATCTGGAGGTTGTTTTTGACCCGGTGGTGGACTTCCTGGAGCAGGGTCACTTTCTCGGACAGGGATGCAACGATCTGCTCTGTCATTTTCTTTCGTTCGGTAATGTCCCGGACATTGCACTGGATGACCTTCGAATCATTCACCACATAGACATTGCTGACAAACTCCACGAATATCTGCCGCCCATCAGCAGTTTCGAGCGGCAGATGCTCGTAACGGATAAATTCCTCCCGTTGCAATTTTTCGAAGTTATCTTTGTTAGCTACGATATCCCTGAAAATTCCGATATCCCATATTTTCTTTCCAAGAAACTCTTCGTAGGAGAATCCTAGCAAGTCAATTAAAATTGGATTTACATCAACGATTTGCCCGGTATCGGCATCGAGAATGAGAATTCCGTCATGTGTGGACTCAAAGAGGCGGCGGTACCGGATCTCTCTGGCATGCAGTGCCTCTTCTGCATGTTTGCGTTCAGTGATATCCTGGATAACGCCGATCACAAACCCCTGGCAAGGTGCACCCTTATACACAGTCGTAGTGGAAATAATGGTACGTTTCTGCCCGTCAGGTTTGGTGATCATCACTTCGTCTTCCCGGGTTGTCTGACTATGGAAGACATCATCGGTCATATCCCCGTTGAACGCTGAATCGGTCTCACAGAAAAAATCGCGGGGTGTCCTGAAACGAATCTCATCCTTCGTCCGATCGATAAACCGGCAGAAGCTGTCGTTCACGAGAACAAACCGGTGGTCGCGGTCAAGGACATAGACCGGGTAAGCGATCGTGTTGATGATGGTGGAAAGGTTCCTCTTGGATTCCACTTCGAGTTCGAGTACCTGCATCTCCTTCTGCGCCTTCTTTTCGTCAAGAATAAGGTAAACCACGGAGGCGAAAATGAACATACCGATAATGTTGAAAACGACCATGGGGATTGCAACTGATGTGACGACAGTAAAAAATTCTGAAGGTTTTGTTACGAGAATGAGAGTATAACATGAGATAAGCGTCTCAGAAAGCCCGATCAAGAGCACCGCGACCCAGATAGGGACAAACTGCCGTTTGTTGGCAAGATACATTATCCCCCCGAGAATGCCTGAAAGGATGGGGGCGGATAACCCTGTCCACATATACGGACCCCCCTGGAAAAACCGGAACAACCCCCCGATAATCCCTGACCCGATTCCGATGTACGGTCCACAAACCAGACCCGCTGCCATAGGGCCGAGATCCCGGACATTGACGACAGCACCATAGATGGAGAGCCCGCTGAGTGTCCCGAAGATCGACAGAATGCCGAAAAAAACCATGAGGAGTATCTGGGTGGTCCATGCCGGGCGGTGCTCGAAAACCTCATTGAAAAACCGGCTTCTCATGAAAACTGTTGCAAAGACGATAATCACGCAGACGATCTCAAAGAGTGTAACTGAACTCTGGATGAACGTCAGTTCCATGTTACCGAATCCGTATATATGTTATATATATATTGTGGCAAATGTGGGGAATAAATATCCAAAACTTCCCGTAAATGCCTTTTTTATATATCAATGTCAATGACAGTTTATGCCAGCGGAATCCTATGACGCCCTGTTCACCTCTGACTTCCCGCGGTGGGTTAAAGCCGAGATCGCACGACAGGATGAACTTATTTCCATGAATCGCACCACAACAACAGCAAAGGGGACGGTAGAATATGCCCGCCTTGGAGAAGGTCCGGCCGTCCTCGGTATCCACGGAGGGCCCGGAGGGTATGACCAGGCCCTCATGCTCTTTGACTGGTTAGCCCGGGAGGGTTTTTCGGTGCTTGCACCGAGCCGGCCGGGGTATCTCGGCACTCCGCTCTCGTCAGGCAAGACTGCCGATGAGCAGGCCGACATGTACGCAGCCCTGCTGGATACGCTCGGGATAGACAAGGTTGCGGTGATTTTCGGGTCAGCCGGGGGTGCGTCCGGCTATGGGTTTGCCATACGGCATCCGGACCGGGTCACCGCACTGGTTGCGATCGATGCCGTTGTCTCACAATACCTGATGCCGGCCAATGTCAATGCAATAACCGAGGCGATATTCTTAAGCGGACCCGGAGAACAGCTGGTCAGCTTCTTCTCAACCCGGTTTCCCAAGAAGACCCTGCATGAGTTCATCCAACAAGAGTCCCTGCTCCGGCCTGAGCAGATCGACAAGCAGGTCGATGCAGCAACCCAGGATCCCGACCAGATGCGTTTTTTCTTCCGCCTTGTGCGTTCAATGTCGGATTACTCCAGAAGAAAGGTCGGCGTTGATAATGATATGAGACATCTCGCAACACTCCCTGACCTTCCCGTTGACAGGATACGGTGCCCGGCACTCATCATCCACGGGACCCATGACAGTGACGTCCTCTTCTATCACGGTGTGTACGCACGGGAGAATATTCCCTTTGCTGAGGAACTATGGGTGCGGCAAGGTTCCCACTTCTGCGCATGGATCTCACCGCAAGTCCATGACGTGCAGGAGCGTATCATAAAATTCCTGCAGTCGCACCATTGAAAATGGATGTGGATATCAGGCTTTAAAACCCAACAAAAACCAGGATACCTACCAGAAATCGAGATCTTACAGTGAGAACCAGGTGGAGAACCTGATTCTTCTTTGTTATGATAGTCTGTTTTCAGACAGGACCGTGTGAATGATCTATCGGTAAGTTTGGAGCTGGAAAATATAAAACCATAAATACGCCTGCGATATACTACTGCCCATGAGGGAGCTGAAAAACAGCATACGGCAGATCCTGCGCCAGAAAAAAGAAGCAATGATACCAAAAGACCGGCTTTTAAAAAGCCACGCGATCTGCCATCATCTCATGGAAATCATCAGGCATGATGAGACGGTAATGGTCTTTACTTCAAAGGAAAAAGAGGTCAATACCGAGCCGTTGATCCTTTCCCTCTTAAGGCAGGGAAATCCGGTTGTTGTCCCGATCATCGTTAAAGAAGACGTAAGCCTCCGGCTGTCATATTTACGGGATTTTTCCGCACTTGTTCCGAGCACGTTTGGCGTTCCTGAACCCATCGGCAGTGAGATTCCGGCAGATCCTAAAGAGATTGGTACGATTATCCTCCCGATGCTCGGGTTTGACCGAAGCGGCGGAAGGATCGGGTACGGTGCCGGCTATTATGACCGGTTCCTGTCAAAAAACCGGAACCTGCGGAAGATCGGGGTCGCATTTGCCTGCCAGGAAGTTGACAGCCTGCCGGTTGATGAGAATGATGTCCCCATGGACTACATCATAACTGAAGACGGAATTGTTTATCGGGATAGGACGGTGAGCAATGGAGATCAACGGCACCGGGATACTTGACACCTTTGCAGAGGCATTCCCGGTCTGGCTGTCGCGGATTATCATCACGGCAGCAACAACAGAGTGGGCGTACAAGGCAGCTGTAGAAGCGACCGGGTTTGCGACATCCAAGATCGGGTGCCCCTGTGAAGCTGGGATTGAACGATATCTCACTCCAGAAGAGACCCCGGATAGCAGACCCGGAATCTCGATACTGATCTGTTCGGAAAAGAAGAACATGAAATCACATGTCGCGGGCAGGATCTCCCAGTGTGTCCTTCCCACACCGACAGCATCAGCTTTTGACGGTTTTCCTGATGCTGATTTTCGGTTCTTTTCAAAAATGCACTATTTTGGGGACCGGTATGAAGAGCGGTGCATGGTTGGTGGCAGGAAATGCTGGAAGATCCCGGTTATGGAAGGCGATTATGTGGGAGAGGAACGTTTTGGGACCGTAAAGGGTATTGCCGGCGGGAACTTTCTGGTCATGGGAAAAGACCAGCAGTCGGCACTTTCCGGCGCCGTTGCTGCAGTAAAAAAAATAACCGGCATTCATGGTGTTATAACCAGTTTTGCGGGTGGTATTGTTGGCAGCGGTTCAAAGGTAGGGTGCAAAAACTATCGTTTCCCGATGCCGGCAAGCACCAACCATGCCTGGTGTCCTACTCTCAAGGATCGAATCCCCGATTCGTTAGTCCCTGAAGGAGTGGCTTCAGTATATGAGATCGTTTTGAATGGTATCGATGAGAGCTCCATCAGGAATGCAATGAAAACCGGCATCCAGGCTGCGACTGAAACCGGGACGGTCATGTACATCGGCGCATCAAATTTCGAGGGAAAACTCGGTCAGTACCGGTTTTATCTCCATGACCTTTTCCGGTAACCTATTACCCGGTCTCATTTTCCCGAGCAACTCCAAATCAGCCCATCGTTCAATTCCGGAATTGTCCTGTCGATCCGGCAGCGATCGCCCGCTCAACTGCTCTCTATCAGTGCATATTTTAAGAGCCCGCCCTATCCAGAACCCCATAAAACGGGACGCGATCAAAATACGACGAAAATTTCCGGTAACATAAAATCATTTATAAAATTTAACGTGTTACACAAAAGCATAATGAAAATATGTCCCGATTGCGGCAGGGAACTATCCTCTCCTGACAGTGAATGCCCCTCGTGTAAAAAAAAGATAAAAAATCCCTTTACCATCCGGCATTTTTTATGGGAAAATTTTCGTTTTTTCACGATGGTTGGTATAACCGGA
Source organism: Methanoregula sp. (assembly GCA_041645435.1). Classification (NCBI taxonomy): domain Archaea; kingdom Methanobacteriati; phylum Methanobacteriota; class Methanomicrobia; order Methanomicrobiales; family Methanoregulaceae; genus Methanoregula; species Methanoregula sp. Next base: position 752,861 of record JBAZQB010000001.1, on the reverse strand, counting down.
ACCATGATCTCCCTTATACCCAATATGGGGACCCGTATTCTGGGGGCATCCTGGATTACCGATACGGACAGCCTCCTCCCCTTGTTCCTTTCCATTATCATTTTTTTTGGAGCGGTATTCTTAACGATCTGTTTTATTTTGATATTTGGCCTGATCATCGAAGGCAGGGATACCGAAAATATCCGGAAAAAAATTACTCTCTGGTCCCGGACGCTTATTACCTGGTATGATGGTGATTCCCAGCGCTCTGTACTACTTCTCTGTTTAGTGCCGATGTGGTTTGGCCTGACGCTGTTTTTTATCCTGATAATGCCCTTGATCCCCAATAAATATTCATGGCTTTTTGCGGCTATCACGGGACTCACCTGTATTCCGCTGGCTATCTATGCATTTTTAGGCTGGAATATCGGGAAAAAAATTACCGGAAATATTCCGGGACTGGAAAAATTCCCCCGGCTGAGCGTGGTTGTATTTACCCTTCTGGTAATAGGATTTCTTGTCTTCATTCCCTTTGCTCTTCCCCGGTTTTTTGATAATGCGGATGCTTTTTCCGGGAATATAAAAATACAGGCAGACCCGCAGTATTTCTCCCCGCATATCTCATCGGCAAAAGGATTGCGGCTCGAAATCACGAATATCTCCGGGCGTGAATTACTGGCAAGCAGACATACCTGGTCTGCCGATTATGGCTATTTCATCAGGGTTATTCCATCAACGTCTGAAGTCACCATATTGGGAAATCCCGTGTACGACGATACTGCAAAGGATATCCACTGGACGTATCCCGGAACTGATCCTGAACGGAATAAGAAACCCGTAAAAATTGATTTACACCTGTATTCATTGCAGGGAAATAAGGAGATCGCCAATTCATCGGTATATCTGACTTGGTACACCAATGAAATTGTGTATGTCAATACCTCGATTGGCAGATCGCCATAATTATATTCATACATTAAAAAAAAGCAAACCTCCCTTATCCCGCTCTATTGAACCCATAATCGGAAGGGGTCATCAAAAATATTAAATCTGTCAAAAAAAAGGGATCTGTATGATACTTGTTGACATACTCACGCCAATCTCTATTATTATTGAGTTCCTTATTGTGATTGTCGGATGTTACATCGGTGGCGTTCTGAAAAAACCGGCAGGATATCTCTTTGCAGTTGCGTTCCTGCTATTCGCGTTGTATGATTACTTCAATATCATCGGTCTTGGTCCGGACCTCATCGCGGTTGTGAATATCATTGCAGTTCTCGCGGCTTTGGGTGGTATAACGCTCATTGCGAAAAAAGCATAACCTTTTTTTTGGTATTGATGCATAAGATCAAAAACGATCTATCTAATAAAACCGTGGATATACGGTAATGGAAACGTAAAGCAGATGCTTCTTACACCTGCCCCTTTCTGGTGATGCAGGATAAACCGGTGATTCAGAACCGTTCAAAGTAACAATCACCCGAACTCAGTTTCCCGCCGGGTTTAAGATTAAGAACGAAGTTATCGGCATGTTCAAGACATACGTATGCTGAGCAACACCCAAATCCCTGGTACCCGATAGCGTCCTTTTCACAGTACTCGCATTTCTTTTTCTCCGCCATATTATTTCTCTCTCTTATTCTTTTCATAGAAATTTTTTGTCGGTCTGCCTTTACTCTCCCTCTTAAAAATCATGGCTCTCTTCCAGAGGGGAGATTTCCCAAGAGAAGCGCCCCCTTGATCCCCAGTATGGGATTTTATCAACAATCTGATGGTTATCGTAATACAAGGAGATACCAAACCATCAAGAATGAAAGCACAACGTACTGAAACCTAAAGAGTGACTGCTTGTTTTTCTTTAAGGTTTCAGCAGAGCACCAATTACTAAATATCGGGCGAGAGATACTGACACTATGGCAGAAAAAGCAGAAAGGCCAAACATGCTGCGTATTGCTGCAGCAGTAATTCTTGGCTGTATCATTGGTACGATTTTGTTTCTTATCGTGGCTCTGGGAATAGGTATCGTAAACGACAAATTGGGAATGCAAATTCCCGTCAACCTGCTAATTGCAGAGAATATTTTCAGTGCAATCCTGCTGGCTCTATGTATCCTGATCTGTATTGCCGGTTTGTGCTGGCAGGTATGGAACACCTCTCCATCGGATACAGACAGGGCTGTTTTTGAACCTGATGAGTAAGAAAAACAATACCTTCTGATGGAACATTTTTTCTTTTTCTTATTGTAAAAGACACGACATAATATCCTCACCATTTTTCATCTGTCCGGTTACAATATTTTCATATGACTCTTGAAAAGACAGCAGTGACGGTAGTTGCCGGTCTCATGGCCCTTGCCGCTCGCACCGCCCCGAAAGGAAAAGGAGTGGATACGATTAGTATCAGGGTGCTTACCGGAAAGGAAGTGTCCACGCTGGCTACCCGACTTTCCGAACTGGGAGAAGAACGCGATATTGGTTTTTTCAAAAGAGATGCAAAGAACATTTCAGCAAGTGATGCGTGCGTCCTGGTTGGTGCACGGGGTGATGTCATTGTCGGCATCAATTGCGGTGCGTGTGGGTTTGCGACCTGTGCGGAGATGGCAATGGAATGCAAAAAGCGCAAGAACAAGAAAACCACGCCGTATTCCGGGCCCAACTGCGCTATACGGATGGCTGACCTCGGCATTGCCCTTGGCTCGGCAGTAAAAACCGCCCAGATTCATAATGTCGATAACCGGATTATGTATTCCGGCGGTGTAGCCGCTATCGATCTCGGGCTTTTGGGAAAGGATTGTACGGTTGCCTATGCGATTCCCCTCTCTGCTACAGGCAAAAACATTTTCTTCGATCGCTCATAACAGGAACTGTTACATATGCCGATCATGAAAATCCGCGGTGGGGATCTGGATCTCGTGGAGTACGAGTTCAAGTCTTTCGCTCCAAAAACAATTTTAAAAACGCTCGGGCTTGAGAAGAAGAAGTTCAAACTGGCACCGGTAAATGGGAAAGTAACTGTCAAAGCCCCGGCACGCATCCACCTGACCGTCCTGGACATGAACCGCTTTGCCCCGGATCACCCGGGCGGCGGTGGCATCGGGTTTGCAATACAGTGTTATTGTACTGCAACGGTTGAATGTACAAAAAAAGAAATCTCGATCAATTATGGGCGTGCACCTATCATCGAGAACTTCGTCGCCGTGTTCAAAAAGGCGGTCGGATATACCGGCGGATTTACCATCACGGCAACCGATCATGAACAGAAACATGTGGGCCTTGGATCAACCAGCACCGTCATGATTGCAGTAGCTACTGCAATGAATGTTGCCGTGGGTTCTCCGCTCACCAATACCCAGCTCCGCCATTTAATCGGTCATAATTATGTTGAAGAGACCACAGATGGTAATGTTGCTTTTGGATTCGAGACCGGTGTCGGCCCTGCGGTAAGTACCCATGGTGGCATGGCAATCATGGGCGATGAGCTCTCGCTGGTCTACCATCACTCCTTTGCCGAAGGAAAGAATGTGCATATTATAATCCCCCCCACAGACATTTCATCGGCCGGGACGCAGGAATTCAATCTCCTGATGAACAAGGCACGGACATTGGATTACCGTGACCGCGAACTTAAGGCATATCTCTTCTTGATGGACCTTGTACCCGCACTTGAAAACGATGACATAAAAAAAGCTGGCGATGTGGTCTGGGAGATCGAGTTCCGGGGATCCAAACGAGCTGAAGTGGAGCACCACAGTTACGGGATCTATCATTACATGAGCCAGCTTCGGGAGAAAAAACTCGAATTTGTCGGTATGAGTTCGGTAGGTCCTTCTATTGCCGTAGTCACCGCACTTGACCGGAAAGCCATGGACAAACTACTCAAACCTCTTGGCCTGAGCGTCACTATCAGCACGAAAGTCGATAACAAGGGCATGACGATTGCCCACAAAAAATAATTTTTCATAGTCTCTCATTTCGGAGTATGTGAAACGTTCAGTCCCGTATGAAGGCCTGAGTGAAAGGATTATCGTTATTTTGAAGAGATTAGTATACCATTCAATTTTGATTGTGATGCTTCCCACCCCCTTCGGGGGTCGCTCGGCCGCCTCGTCGGGGCCTCGCTGGGCGGGGAGGTTTATTCAGCACATTTCAGAGATGGAGATCTGATAAGAAGCGGATAAAGACATTGCTCCAGATTTAAACCGACTGATCCACCGCGGGGGCGGCGGGATGCATCGTATTTGGGGGCATGGGGGCGTCAGCCCCCATCTTTGCAATCCGCTCAATATCAAAATTACCAATATATTACCAGAAAAAAACGTAATTATTCTTTCCGGGAATCTGCCGTTTTTCTCTTCTCCAGGTACCCGGAAATAATGCCGTAGAGTATGAACAGGATGGTAATCGCACTCATGGCAATAACAGCGATAATCAAAAGGCTCATATTTTCTTTTACTATCGTAAATGAACCAAAATAATATCCGGCAAGAACTACCCCCGCAGTCCAGCATACAGCACCCAGAACATTATAGAACAGGAACCGGGAGTAGTGCATCGATCCCACGCCCGCAAGGAATGGTGCAAAGGTCCGCACCAACGGGACAAAACGTGCAACAAAGATCGTTGCACCCCCGTATTTTTCATAGAACATGTATGTACGGTCAATATACTCTTTTTTGACAAGTGTGGGGAACTTTTCAAGGAATACATGCAGGCCGATATAATTCCCGATCCAGTAATTTACCGTATCTCCCAGTACTGCACCTAAAATGATCGCAATAAAAAGCCACTGGAGATCCATGATCCCGCTCGCTGCGGCTGCGCCTGCAACAAAAAGAAGGGAGTCCCCGGGAAGGAAGGGCATAATGACAAAGCCGGTCTCTAAAAAAATGATGCAGAACAGAATAAGGTAGGTCCACATTCCATATTCGTGGACAACAGAGATCATATTCTGGTCAAGATGGAGAAAAATATTGATCAAAGAATCGAACATGTGTAGTGAAAAAATATGGGTTCGTTCTCTATATTAAATTGAGTTTCTGTAGTTTCTTAATAAATTCACGGCAAATTCACTTGTAATTATGATAAATACTTCATAAAAACCGCAGACTGAAAACATATATCGGGAATCAGCACCAAAAATATTTTCATCATATCCATTTGACCATCCCTTATGGAGAATAATAACAATGTCACACACCGTTTCTGCAAACCTGTTCCGCATTCTATCCCTTGCATGTCTTGCCGTATTTTTTATCTTACCGGTTCATGCATTCACGGTAAATTCCCTGGATATTACTATCGATAAAAGCGGGGATGCCACTGCAAGTTTCAAATTTACCCTGGAAGGTTTTTTAGAAAATGCTATACCACAATCCATGCTGGAAGAAGAACTTAAAAAAGGTCTTACCTCCAGTTCAGAACCGCCGGTTATCCTATCCATGGACAAAACGAAGGCTACCCTGCTCTTGAAGAAATTTGCTGAAACGCAGGATGTGCCACAAGGGACGCAATATCGTACTGCTTCCATGAATTTTCAGAAAGCAGAGATTGCCTTAAAAAATTCTGCGCTTAGTAGCGTTGTGACTGCTGATTTTGCACCCGCCAAGAGCACCATTTTTTTCCCTGATGCCTATAAAAGGGAATTTACAAACGCAGCGGTTCTCCCGGCACTTACCCATATCGTAATTGACCCTTCAAAACCTTCTGTTGCATCAACACCAGATACGAATGGCAGAATAAATGTTACTGCTTCACCGGCAATTGTTCAGGTTTATATCGATGGGACTTATGTCGGAGATTCTCCCGGGATGTTTTCTGACATCCCGACAGGGTCCCATACGCTGCTGTTCCAGAAAGAAGGTTTTCAATCCGTAACAAAAACCGTTGCCATTGTTGAGGGCAAAACAACCAATGTATTTGTATTCCTCCAGTATACTGCACAATCAACCCCGGCACCCTCAGGTTTACTCCCCGTGCCCGGGTTTGGCCTCCTGATCACGGGACTTGCCGTTAGCGGTTGTATGGTTCTGCGAAAAATAATCCGGCAATAAATCTCTGTTTTGCATTTTTTTGGGCAATGTGTTATTTTAGCCCCTGATTTTTGCATAAGATTTTTAGTAATTCATATTCGAGTAAATTGTTTTCATGCTCATGAGGTCTTTGGCCCGGTCTTTGCCTCAGCCGCTACGGTAATCCCACCCTGTCGTAGTACTGAAACAGGAATCAGTCACAGAAAAAAGCAACACTCGTCAACAACTGTCACTTTTTTCGTATAACTTTTAGTCAAGGAATTTTTCGAAATTTCTATTGTAAAAATAAAAAAAACCAGGGTTTTTATTGATACTTCCCCCTAAAAAAAAGATTACTGGCTTTTTCTGATGCAGAATAGCGCCAGGATGAGAAGAGCGCCACATGCCAGTAACGGGATTGTACCGGATTTCTGCGGTGTTGTTGAGGTAACCGGTGACATTCCAGCAACAACCGTGCTGGTGGCACCAGCATTTACTGTGGTTGTAATCTGGTAATCCTGGTACCAGGCAAGGCGAACTATTACAACATGACTTCCTGCAGGTATCTCTTTTATTGTTAACGGAGTAATTCCTACAAAATTGTTATCAATAAATACGTTAGCCCCGGAGGGAGTTGAGGAGACCGATAATTCACCATTGCCGGGTTTTGGTCCCTCACGTGTAAGAATAGCGTTGATTTCTGAAACCGTGTTTGCATTTACCGAAACCGTGGTCGTATATTTCTGGTAACCGGTAAGTGTGAGAACAACGGTATGATCGCCGATACCAATGTTATTCAGTTTCAATGAGCCGCTTGACGGGGTTTGTCCGTAATTGTTACCATCCAGGGTAACCGATGCGCCACCGGGGCTTGATGAAACATACACCCACCCGACATTGCTTATGGGGATAGGATTGAGGGTGCCCGAGACCGTTCTAGTGCCGCCTGCCGGTACCGTGACGGTTGATTTCCAGTCATAATACCCTGCATGGTCAAGTTCGATGATGTGGGTTCCGGATGCAAGGTTGTTGAGCGTAATGGGTGTCGTTCCACGGTACATGCCGTCCAGAACCACTTTTGAGTTTGAGGGATCGGAAATCACATAGAGTGCGCCCGAAGTATCCAGTGGAGAGAGGGAACAAAACACATCTGAACGTGTTCCGGATGACACCGAAGTTGTTGTCGTGTACGTGTGATACCCGTTCATTTCAGCCTGTATCGAGTAACTTCCCGGCCAGACTTCGCTTATCGTGAGGGGTGCACTTCCCCGGTAGTTGCCATTGAAGTAAATTGAGGCGCCGGATGGTGATGATTCAACATAGATAGATCCATAATTGACCGGAGGAACCGGTGTGGGAATAGGGTTTAACGTGGCATAATAGGTCCTTGTCTCACCGGCTCCCGGCATCGAGAGTTCTCCACTATAAGGGGTGTAACCACTTTTTTCCACGGAGAAAGAATGATACGGAGTCGCAGTGGAGTACACCGGGACCGTGAATGAACCCCCGCTGATCACTCCCTTTTCCACGCCATCGAAAGATACCCTTGCACCATCCACATTACAGCGGATCTCAATCCATCCCTGATCCCCGCCAATCGCGCTGACCGCAGGGACTGATACCAGCAACAGGCAAAGAACGATACTTATGAGAAACAGCAGTTTTTTCATTGAAATGCTCCGTCTAGGAATAATGGTTTTTTTCAGTATAAACGTTTCTAAAATAGAGATACGATACGTCATAAGGGAACATTTAATGAGCAAAGGGAAAAAACCTGAAACTATTTTATAAACGTTGCCTGGACCTCTGCACGGGGGAAATCCTGCCCGCGAACCCGCAGAGACCACCGTTTTGTGGTTATGGTCTGCGGGGTTAAGGTACAGAACAGATCCTGCACTTCGGATTCGGTAAAAAAATGCGTACAGACGCCCTTACCATTCCGGATTGTTCCCGGTTCCACAACACATCCCTTTGTTGATCGAAAATCTTCTACAGAAAATCCGGAGAAGTATAAGGTGCCTCCCTTTTTCAGCATCCGTGCTGCTTCAACCGCTGCATGTGAACGATCACCGCTCTGCAAATGGGACAAAACGTGAGTGGCGATCACCCCCTCAAACCTTTCTGAGGCAAAAGGCAACCAGCGGGCGTCGGCTACACAGGTATGGCTGTTGGGCACCGTATCGGTAATGGGTTTGCACATCCTGACTGCACAAGGAGAAAAATCGATTGCCGTCATATACCAGTAATGCTGGATCATGCAGGACAGGGTCTTGCCATTGCCACAACCAAGTTCAAGTACCCGTGAACCCGGCGGTAAGATCGGCAGATGATGTACGGTGCCACTCCAGAGCGCTCCCCGTTGCATGTATTCCTTGTCCCATGCCTCGGAATCTTTTCTCACGATCTCCCCATTCACATATACATGTGCCGGCAAAATTAAAAGACGGTTATCTGTATATGAAGCGGAACCGGTCCGGTTCTCCTGGTTATTGGTTAACGGGAGAAATATTCCTTTTTTCCGGGAATATAAATTGCCGATGAATATTCTTCTATGAAATCTGCATCGGTAAGGAGATCAACATAGACCATTTTGTCTGCTACTTCCTGCGCAGTGGACCGTTTCTTATCAGACATAAGCGTTGCATAAGCACCACTCAGCGAACCGTTACCGATTCCATGGAATGAAGCGTTATAAAAATCCGGTATAATGCCGAAACAGACAACATTTTTTATGTCAGCAAAGGCCCCGAATGCCCCGGCGAGATAGACGTTTTTTATATCGCTGACTACAATGCGGTACTTTTTCAGCAGCACACCAATCGAACCAAGTACTGCTGCTTTCGAGTCCATCAGGTATGCCATATCCTGCATGGTGATCACAATATCCCTGCCGGTGGCAGTCTTGTCTTTGGTAACCAGTACATATTCAGGACCCCCCGGACCGATCCGCACACCGGGTTTCCCGACAACGATCTTTCCAGTAAAGTCAAGAATTCCTGCGCGTGTCATGGTGGCGGCAGCATCAATGATACCGGAACCGCAGATACCCCGGGGAGGAGCATTTCCTATCGTTGTCCAGGATACATTGAAGGTTTCGGGATCTATAGTAACCGATTCGATAGCCCCGAGCATTGCCCGCATACCGGAGCTGATCCCGGCACCTTCAAAGGCAGGGCCGGATGCGCAGGAAACTGAGGCCAGCCAGTCTGAATTTCCCAGGATCACTTCGCCATTAGTGCCAAGATCGATGAGAAGGGAGAGATCTTTTGAGGCATGCATGCCCGAAGCCAACACGTCTCCTACTGCATCCCCTCCGACAAAACGACTGACATTGGGCAGGCAGTATACATATGCTTCAGGGTTTACCCCGATCCCGAGCTGCCGGGCATGGATCAGGATCGGTTTCCGGGAGACCGTGATATTGGCAAGTTCCAGATCATGGCAGTCCTTTCCGACAAGAAGGTATTCCATCACCGTATTTCCGCTGATACAGACATCGTTGATAAAGGACGGGTCCACGAAAGCAGAGGTTATCAGCTGGTCGATAACATCATTGATGCTTTCCACCGCAAGGCGCTGGAGCGTTGCCCTGCCTTCAGGTTCTTTTGCAGCATGGATACGGGTCAGGAGTTCCTCACCCAGCGTGATCTGCCGGTTGAGGGAAGAGGCCTTTGCACGAATACGGCCATCAGAAAGGTTCACCAGCATACCCACACTCGTGGTAGTCCCGAGGTCAAGGGCAAGACCGTAATTCTGTTCACGGGTATCCCCGGCTTCAATTGCGATCACTTCCGGATATTGGTGAATGCGGGTGATGGTAACAGTAACCGGTCCTTTCGCATTGAGCAGGTGTTCGTGCTGCTCTTTTGTCATGTGCGGGCGGGCTCCTGTATACCCATCGAGGCGCAGGGAGCGGGATGAGGCGGAGTAACCCGCATCTTTTGCCTGCAATAACCGGTATTTTGCTACCAATGGAGAAATTTCGGGATTGTCGCTCACGTTGTTCATGAGGATACGGGGAGCAAAAATCCTGCTTTCCACAGGGATGATAAACTCGCAGTCTCCCAAGACATGCGTGTGGCAGGCCCGGGAATAATTGTTCCTGATTTCTTCGGGGGTAAGTCCGTAAAGGCTCATCAGTGAGCCGAAATCGCTTAAGCCCTTTACATAGATAACTTTGCACTTATTGCATTCCCCGTTTCCGCCACAGATGCATTCAAACAGAATCGCGGCTTTCCGGATTGCGTCAAGTACGGTTGTACCCTTTGGTACAGAAACCTGTTTGTTTACCGGAGAGAATGAGACCGTAACAAGATCAGCCATGAAGAGCCTCGGAGAAAAGACGGGGAAAAAATGGGGGTGCAGGGTGGATCATGCGTGCGGACCGGGATTTTTTTTGTTCGTGCCGTACAATTCATTACTCCTTATGCCAGCGTTCGCGGATATACAACGCGATACCTGAAGAGTCCTTGGGTCCGACAAGGATTTTCCAGCCCGTTGACTCTTCCGTTTCCCCGCTGATGCGGGCAGATAATCCGGGGATGATGAGCGTCTTGTGATTTACCAGGTCAGCAACACCATATTCTTTTAACGACGATGCGATTGCATCTGCGGTAAAATACCGTCCGGCAACGGCACTTTCCACGCTCAGGCCGCCGGTGTCTGTTACGATGAGGTAACAATCAAGGTTTGCGGCCTTGATATCGGATTCCACCGTGAAATAGGTAAGGGCATAATTTGTGGTAATAAGGACCGGGGAGTCGCGATCAGGCCTGCCAAATGATTTTACCCCGGCTTCTACGGATACCGGTTTCCGGGGATCCGAGTAAATATTGAACCGCCAGATCAGCTGCGGGAGCAGCACCCAGCCATCGAGGCTGTGCATGATGAGCAGGTCTGAATACCGGGTCAGGAGCATCGATGCCGTCATGGCTTCTCTCCACTTTAAGACATCTTCGGATAACTCCCCGCTGGTCCAGACCGTGAGCGGGACGCCAAGGAGCGGAAAACCGAACAGTTCATCGAAATTCCTGCATGCCTGTGTCCGGATAGCCGTAAAGTTACTGATAGTCTGGGCCAACCCTTCTTCGGAGATCGTGCCCGGATCTAGTACAAGATCGGAGATGCCATAGGCAAGCAGGGTTCTGACCAGAGAACGGAGCAGCGGAAGATCCTGGGGGGCAAAGACGGCGAGCGGCGCGTGATAAGCAAGGGCAAGATCGGCCATCGCTTTCCAGTTCTTCTCGGTTGCAGCATAGATAAGCGGGCACCGTTCTTTAATTACCGATAGACCGGCTTCCATTACGACAGGATCAAGAACGCAGAGAATGAGGGGCAGGTCGGTTGTGTCTGCTACACGTTTCACCGTTGCCTTAAACGCTGCGGGATCACCGGAACAGGAGCGGATGGCAACCGCATTGAGTTTTAAGGTTCTTCCAATATAATTGTAGGAAAAACCGCTGATCTGCCGGACACGGGTTTCCAGTTCGTCATCTGTCATGAGATCATTGACATCAATGGCTATTGGGGTTGGGTTGTGGTAGGTGAACTCATGCCGCTGGAGTACATATTTCCCCCCGATATTGATAGCTGATTCACCAGTACCAATGGTCACCTGGCGTACCAGGGGGGCCATGAGTGCCGATAGTGATTCGTGCTCCTTACCGAACTCGATTGTATGGAGGGGAGGGCAGGCAGAGATCATTAATTCGCCGTTGACTACCCGCGTGGCAAATGCCATGCAGTTGGATTCACCACATTCCTTGCAGTTCGTCCGGGGAAGCAGGGAATAGACATCGATCGGGCTGATCTCGCGAATACTTTTTTTTGCCTTTTTTACCGGCAATGTGCCTGAACCGCTCATATTCTCACGCTCACCCAGTCATGGATCGGTTCAACCGGAGGATTTTCCATTGTCTCGAGGCGGTGGATCACGTCTTTGAGCGTCAGGACTGCTGCCGGGTGCATCATAAGGAAAAGGTCTACACCGGCAAGGAGCAGGGTGAGGGCATTGACCGTCTCCCAGATCGGGCCCCTCAGTTCACGCGGCCCGTATTCCGGGGGCATCTTCATCCAGGCTTCCCGGGCAGCCCATGCATTGGTGGCTGCCGATATCACCGGGTGTGCCAGCTCCGAATCCCCCATGAGGGCTGCATACCGGGCGCGTTCGTGGATAGTGAACGAGTACTCCAGCCCGTATCCCAGCGCAACGGTGGTCAGGTCCATGACGATCTGCTCAGGGGGAATAAACTCGTACAGCCGGCGGTTCAGTTCCTTGGCATTATTCAGTTCAAGACCGGTAAATGCAAGCAGCACATGGCCATGATCGCGGGCTGCGGTGGCAACGCTCTCAAGGGTCCTGGCTTCGGACATGTCAAGCGTGACGGAATTCAGCAACAGGCGCTCGCCATGAGCCATCTCGGCTACGGCCGTAAAGACGGCAGCATCTTTCTTCGGATCGCCACAGCCGCCAATGATTAACGGGACATCTACGGCCTGCAGCACATCCTCAACGGTTTTTACTGCCTGACGTACACTGGTATCCTTGAAGAGGGGATCGGTGCTCATCAGGTGGATGGTGATCATGTCCGCCCCGAACTTTTTGACATTCATCCGCGCCCATTCGGCAGGATCCTCCATCACCTCTTTCACATTCTCGCGAAGGACTGTTGGCAGGGAGACTGTCATATCAAAGACATCCAGCGAGATGACTGGTGCGTGAACTGGTGGGTGTAACCTATCCGAATATGCGGGTGTTGTTGCACCGCCAATGGTGATAGTTTTGTTCCGGCTGCCACCCTGTGATTTTGTTGCTCCGAGAGTTACTTCCCGTATCTTTCCCGGGAATTCTGTAGTGTGGGGTACATACGATTCCCGGATCAGTTCCGTTGGTTTTTGCATGAGCACGGGATTGGCCTGGGACTGGGTGAGCAGGGAAGCAAATCCTGATGAGGGGATGAAAAACTCGAGATCGCCGATCTCCAGTGTTACATTCTGGAGTTCAACCTGTTGTACACCTTTCAGCAGCTCGAGGAGCTGGGGAGCCAACGAGAGTAACTGTTCGCTGTTTATGGTACCGTTATTATTTTTTTGCACCACCTGGTTCACCTCCTCTGTGTGCTGGCGGTTTGACTGGCAGGATGATCACTTTTTCTGCCGTTATTTTTGCGTTTTTCAGGATGACCCGGAATCCGCCCATGGTGACAGGAATATCCCCCGCTGAAAAGACCATGGGGGTTTCTGAGGATCCCGTTGTGGTTTCTTTTTCAGTAACCCAGCGCTGGATCACCGGGTGGTGGTGGTCTTCTAAAAAGGTCTTGAGATCAGCAACCGATCCGGCATCCTTTTCCGTTGCAATGGCATCGTAGACCTCTGCCGGAATGAATGCCTGCAACCGTTCCTTGATCTCTGATGGCATCCAGACAACACGGTTGTAACCGCCATCCGCATGCATGAATTTTGAGGATCTCATGTATTCGATCGAGATACCATGGAAACCTTCGACCTGTCGCCCGCCGGCAGTTGAATCTGCCATGGTTGAGAAGGCAAGGCCGTTTACGGTTACCTGCCGGAACCCGCGGTGGACAATCCCGAATCCGTCCACTTCGGGAATGTAAAATGCAATGCCTTCAAAACAACCACAGGAAGTATGAGGATACCCGAAAGCTGAGTAGAGGTATACCCTGCTCACTTCACCCATGGACCGCTTTTTTGCACTCTCATTTACCCCGGTATACTCACCATTTTCGCGGTCAAGGCACTCGCCTTTCTCGATTGCATAGATCGGACCTTTTGGATCGACTCCGGCAGCTGCCCTGCCATCAAACCAGCTGATTGCGCCGCAGTTGGCATAACGCTGCGGGGTGATAACACAGACATGAGTGGGGGCAAAGGACTGGCAGAGTGCACACCCGTAAAATGTATCCACATCATCATCCGAGAGCCCGCGTGCCCGTGCATCCCGGGCTTCATAGGTTGCAAGCGCTTCTGAATAGAGCGGATGGATTTTTTCCTTGTCGGTGATAAAAGTGATCTGGACCTTTTCCAGGATGGGCAGTTCATTCCGGAACAGCTCGTGCATGACTTTTCCGATAAATGTAAATGAGTTCAGTCCTTTGGCAAAGGCCTTTTTTGAGAGACGGATCCAGATATCATACCGCTGGTTGAGGTGCATGAACCCCTCGATATAGTTCGAGTATTCATGAATCCGTCGTTCGACAACACCTTCAAGATCTGTTTCAATGCGTGCTCCGGCAACTTCGACAAGGATGCCAATCGGGTAATGCAAACCCGGTTCCATTACGTTGAGATCCGGGCCGATTATCCGGATCTCACCATCAGTCACCTGGTCAATGGGCCGGACCCGGACAATCTCGAATTTTTCCGGCTCATTGGGTCCTCCCAGTTCAACCTGCATGTCGTTCTTGCGGACACGCTCTCCTTCATGGACAAGGCCGACTTCTACGGGAATATTATCGAACATGGCCGTTTCAGTCCCCCAGGTTTTCGACAATGGATGTGAGATTTGCTGCCCAGTCCTTGATCGTGCTGTTCGGGAATGACCAGCTGGCATTGGGCTGGTACACGCAGTCGAGAGTCATGGTCTTTACCTGGGGGGCAAAATGCTTGAGGCCGGAAAGAATGGTCCATTCCATGTAATACGGGAGACCAACAAAAATTGCCAGATCGTATGATTCCTTCCCATCAAGACCTTTCCAATGGGGGTCGGTGAGACGGTTGGCAATATCAACTGCCGGCATCAGGGCTGCGGGAGAAAAACTGCGGTTGAGAAATTCACGGTTCGTGCTTGCCGTGACAACGACCGGAATTTTCCCCCGCTTGGAAAGTTCGATAAGGCAGTCAATCAGTTTCCTGCCTTCAACATCGTATTCGAGAATGCCATGACCCACGATCATGATAGGGCGCTTGGCCCTCCGGATCATTGCATCGGCGATATCCGGCTTGATGATCAGGGAGGCTTTTTTCGGCCCGGGGATCTCGGCGGTCTGCCATGAGTCAGTCATCGGCATGATTATCCCTCCCTCTTTTTATGGATCATCCGTGCCAGGAGCGTGGGATCCGGAATCGGTTGTTCCTTCCAGTTATTATCGTGGAGATGGGTGATGATCTCATCTTTCATCGTAAGGGGCACATCGGCAAGCGTCCTGACCAGCTGGTGGACATCGGGAGGTATTCCCCCGATGAGGCGCTTGTGGAGATCGACATAGTTTGCCAGTTTGTTTGCCCGTCCCTTGCTGGTATCATTGGGGCGCATTGTCAGCTTGGCGATAATAACCATCGCCTCTTCCTTTGTCTCTGCGGCAAAGAAGAGGTGTTCCGGCACTGGTCCCCCATAGACCTTTTTTCCCGTACGGGCATCATAGACATACCAGTCTTCATCCTTATCCGCACGGCCGAGCAGCATGCGCCGGTACTTGGTACCATGCGGGCCAACAACCACCGGGATACCAAGACGCCAGAAACCTGCTGCAATCGCTGCTGCTTTCTGCGACATTGCACCCCATGCAACACCAACTGCGCCGACACGGTTGTACACGTAATCGGCAATCTCTTCATAGTTTCCTCGCAACGGGCGTTTGGCAAAAATGCTTGCAATCTTGATGGCGGCACCGGCAATATGAGCATTGGATACACAGGAGCCGACGTTGACGATACCGCCGGCTTCGAAGGCGCCGGAGTAAAGTTCGTACGCCGTCTTCCCGTCCTCGTTCCGGTACATTCCCGCAGACATGGCTGAGCATCCGGACGTACAGACAATATACCGGCGTTTCGCAAACTCCATGCACATCTCGGCAACTTCACGCGAGCCTTTCGGGTAATTGGCACACCCAACAAACGCGACTACTCCCGGGATCTCTCCAAGGACAATCGGGCCGCCCACTTTCCGGATCTCGACATCCTGGATCGCCCCCCGGCCGCTCCGTATGCAATACGTCTCATCCCGGGTCTTTTTCTCAGCCGCAGCAACAATCAGGCTGTGGACCGGAATCTTCTGCGTACAGGCAGGTTCGCATCGCCCGCAGCCAATGCAGTCATCGTAGATCTCGTCAAGGCCGGAGAGGTTACCTTGTGCTGCGGCCTTGATCGCTGCGGGCAGGGGAAGATCATTGGGGCAGGCGCGCCTGCACAGGACACACTGGGTACACTTTTTCGCAAGCGCAATCAATGCATCCTTGCTGTGAGGGAGGGTCTTATGTTTTTTCCGTAAGGGTGCGATCGCAACCGAGGTCCTTACCGCAACTTCACCGACTTTGACAGGATCGAGAATGAGTGCTCCGGTCATCCTGCCGGTCACAAAATCCTGCACAATCTCATCTACCGGATCATTTGTCCGGTCAGGAAGACCAAGACAGTTCTTTTCACTGGTAGCAATCAGGGGGGCGCGGATATGGGCAGATTCCTGCAGGGTATCAGCCCGGACGCATTGCTCATCGATCACCACTACATCGGGAATGCCGCTCCGGATATACCGGAGCTGCCAGGAGATAGGACCGATGATCTTTGCCCGTGCAGAGTACCGGGTTATATCGAGCGCGGTACAGCAGATACCGGTGACTTCAACTTCCGAGGCCAGGCCATTTTTCTGGAGATAATCGATTATCTCGGTCGATGGCGGGACATTGTGGCCGATGACAAGAATTACCGGTTTGCTGGTATCGACTGTTCCCAAGCCAAGATCCACCATGCCTGATTCGGGATCAGCTTTCGGGAAACCAAGCGCTGAAATCTGTGCAATATCGGCAACTTCCATCCCGAGCTGGTCGATCATGCCGGCATGGAGCACCTTGGATTCAAAGTCAAGGTTATTTCCTTCCTGCCCGGTATGAGTGACCGCGAGCAGCTGGGTGACCTGGTTTTCGCAATAGTCCAGCACAGGTTCAAGGTCGCCAAGAGTGACCGGCTTAATGCCGCATACAAGCCGGGTTACGGGCGCTTCCACTTCCACCCCAGTGTCCCCGACATTTATGGGGAAATCGCTGCTATATTTGTCGATCAAGTGGTTGAGAAGATGCCGGGCATGACCGATATGCGTGGCCGCACCGATACAGGCAGTGATCAAGACCGTTCTTGACTGCTGGGCAGGCATAGAGATACCGCAGGCTCCGCGCTTGGTGCCGGTAAGATCGCATTTACCGTATGTGCAAAGGCAGCAGAGATCACAGAAGGGCAAATAAAATGGCTTGTAACGGTTGAGCAGGGTCAGATCCCAGTTCCGGAGCGTGGTGAGCGACGGGAAGGGTGTAGGTCCCATCGGCTCATCCCATTTCTCCTCATTAATTGCGCCTATCGTGAGGCTGATATCGCGGAGATGTGCGATATCAGAATTCAGCTCCTTTATCTTGAGATTTACGCCCTTCCTGCTCATTATTCACCCACGATAAATTCATACATACATTGAAGAATAGCCCACATAAGGTTATCGAAGTAGGCAGTGGGGGTTCTTTTTTCATTTAAATAACGATTGAGAAAGAGGAAATGCAATGGCTTCGCAGAAAGCCGGTTTTCCCATACAAGACAAGACATACCCTGACCTGGGAGACAGGTTTTGTCTATCCAATCCGCAACCGGGCTTAAGAAATACTGAGAACATGATCCATAATTTCTCTAACCGAGCGGTAGGCAACAGAAGTTTCAGGGATATCAAGAAGCGATTCCCCGGCAAGGACATGTGCTGCCACATCGTCATCAAAGGCAATATTGCCTGGATAGGGAAGACTGGTTTCTGCTGATACGCGGGCGGATACATCAGAGGGGAACGCGTAGCCACCAATGACGTAGAATCGGTTGAAACTGATGCCGACTTCCCCGATTACGCGGTACGCACGCCTTACATGGGCAAAGGATTTCGCTGACGGCCCCATGACATCAAAGATGATATCGACATTGCTGGCGATCTTCCGGTTGAGGTGCTCCAGTCCACCGGGGGAGTCGATCAGGATATACTGGTAATTTTTTGTTATGGACAGGAGTGCATTTTTGAGTGCTGCATCCGGAAGGCAGTAACAGCCCTCCACCCATTTTGTACCCACAGCGAACAGGTCGAACTGATCGCCTTCGTACAATCCCTGCTCCCAGATCTGGTTTTCTATCCGGTGTGAAGGCGCCATACCGACCGTCGTGCCTCCCCGCGCAATGAACGTATCTGAGAGGAGTTCTGCGATCGTCTTCTTACCGGCCGCTTCGAGATCCACTCCCACCATCTCGGCCAGGTTCTGGTCCGGGTCAGCATCAACTAAGAGCAGGGGCGTTACTTTCTTTTCTATGAAATATTTTGCCATCAGGGCAACAAAACTGCTTTTTCCGGTCCCCCCGCGCCCCATCGTGACAATCGTTTTCATACGGTTCTTCCCTCCAATCAGATCGCTGTAATGAAATTATCCATGATTCATACTCGTAATGGTTTCGGCAAGAACCCCAATTGCCTGAAGTGCAGCAGAATTTTCATTCACTATGGAGTCCCCGGTGATTCCGGCTTCAGCAACCTCCATGTCAAACGGTATCAGGGCAAGAACTTCAATACCGTTCTTTTCTGCAAATGCCCGCACTGCGGTCTCCTGCCGTAAATCCACAATACGGTTTCCAACGATACTGACTTTTTTAATCGCTGAATTCTTGGCAAGCCTGCAGATAGTGCCGGCAATTTCAAGCGATTTAAGGTTCGCATCCGAGATCACGAGCAGGATATCAACATGCTCTGCCGTCCCCCGCCCAAGATGTTCAACACCCGCTTCCATATCAAGGATTACTACTTCGTTACGGTTCACGACCAGGTGACGCAGCAGGGCTTTTACCAGTGAGTTTGCAGGGCAGGTACATCCCGACCCCATTGCCCGGACAGTCCCCATCACCATGAGTGCGGGGCCAGCAGGAGTAGGGACCGAGTATTTTTCTATGATATCATCGACCGAGAATGTGAGGCGGAATACGCCGGAAAATTCCGTGCCGGTCTTGAGCCTGATCAATTGTTCATTTTCTGCAATGGGAACAATGCGTGAAATCTCATCAGGAGACAGTCCCAGCGTCATGGCAAGGTTGGGAGAGGGATCGGTATCGATTGCAAGGACAAAATGACCGTGGCGGACTAAATATGAGGCGAGACTTCCAGCGATAAAGGTCTTGCCAACACCTCCTTTTCCGGAAATTGCGATCTTCATGATCTGGTGATCTCCTAACCATTACTGATGCCGCAGCGTCAGATATAAATTCTGTTTGGGGAAGTGTTTACCCCGGATTTTTCCACTGATTGTGGAATATATGCCGAATATGATAGTGATCCGCTCATTCACCTGTGCAAAATAAGAATGAAAACATTCCATAATTAAGTAATCAATCAATAGTGTAACAATTCAATAAAAGAGGGTATCACGAATGCTTGACATCAGGTTCGTTAGGGCAAATCCGGATGCAATTAAGGCAGATCTCAAAAAACGCAATGATACGGACAAACTCGCATGGGTTGACGAACTTCTCAAAAAAGATGCCCGCTCACGTGAGCTCAAGGTCGAGACCGATATACTGCGCCAGCGGCGTAACACCATTGCCCGGGAGATTAATGCTGCACGAAAAGCCGGTCAGGATGCAACTGCCCTGATGGCAGAAGCTGCCGCTCTTCCCCA
Source organism: Methanoregula sp. (assembly GCA_041645435.1). Lineage (NCBI taxonomy): Archaea > Methanobacteriati > Methanobacteriota > Methanomicrobia > Methanomicrobiales > Methanoregulaceae > Methanoregula > Methanoregula sp. Next base: position 733,238 of record JBAZQB010000001.1, on the reverse strand, counting down.
GAAAATAAAGGACTGTGATGCCGAACAGGAAGAGAACGCAACCACGATTCATTCGTACCTGATGCGCCTGCCAAATATCCTGCACGAAAGTGTACCGGTCGGGAAAGATGATACCGAGAATGTTGAGATAAAGCGGGCAGGTACCCCCCGGCCTTTTGACTTCGAGATCCGGAACCACGGACAGCTTGCTGCTGATCAGGGCTGGGCTGATTTCGAGCGGGCAACAAAAATATCCGGTGCCGGCTTCTATTTCTTAAAAGGCAGTCTGGTCCTGCTCGATATGGCACTCCAGCGCTATGCCATTGACCTGCTTGCCAAAAAAGGGTACACCCCGGTTATCCCTCCCTATATGATTAATCGCTCTTCCTATGAAGGGGTTACAGATCTCGGGGATTTTGAGAAAGTGATGTACAAAATTGACGGCAATGATGCCTACCTGATTGCCACGAGTGAGCACCCGATAGGCGCCATGTATAAGGATGAGATCTTTGAGGAAAAAGATCTCCCGATAAAGCTTGCCGGCATCTCCCCCTGCTTCCGGCGCGAGATTGGCGCGCACGGTCTTGACACCAAGGGACTGTTCCGCGTCCACCAGTTTACCAAAGTGGAACAGTTTGTATTCTGCAAACCTGACGAATCATGGAAACTTCATGAAGAGCTCCTCGCAAATGCAGAAGAGATATACCAGAATCTTGGACTGCCCTATCATGTTGTCAATATCTGCACGGGCGATATCGGCACGGTTGCTGCAAAAAAATACGACATCGAAGTGTGGATGCCCCGGGAAAATGCCTACAAAGAGGTTGTCTCCTGTTCGAATTGCACATCCTACCAGGCGGTAAGACTCAATATCAAAGTCCGGGATAAGAGCGAGTTTGAGCTTAAACAGCATATCCATACTCTCAACTCAACTGCAATAGCAACCTCGCGCGTCATGCGGGCAATCCTTGAGAACTTCCAGGAGCCCGATGGCCGTGTCCTGGTTCCCCCTGTGCTTCGTCCCTACATGAACGACCAGGAATATCTCTGATTTTTTTATTAAAATGCAGGTTTTTTGCAAATCCTTATTTTATGAGGATAACGTAGATAATAGTAAGAAGGGGTTGTATGGGTATTCCTGAACTTAACAATGATGAGTCTGTGATCCTTCAGGCTCATAATATAAAAGTAAAATCGGTTGTGTTTGACGCAGTTCTCACGAATAAACGCCTGATTCTTGTTGACAGCAAGAAAGGACTTATTCCCCCCCAGGAGATCCTGATCGCAACAATCAATGCCGTTGATGGAGGCGAAAATGCAATCCGGGATCCTATTCTCACGTTCTCCATGCTTTCCCGTGGCGCGACCGCCCGCCAGATGATTCTTACCTTCCCCCGCGAGGCCAGCGGAGAGCGGAGGCGGGAACGCGATGACTGGTTAAAATCACTCAAAGCACAGATCGAATTGGTCAGTAATCTTCCAACAATTCCTGATACAACGACAATCGATCAACCCCCTTCACAAACCCCCGGTATTGTGCCTCCGTCACAACCCCAGAATTCCGGTGCAACTTTCCCAAAGAAGAAAATCGAGATCACCCGGCCGAGAAGAAATATTATCGAACCCGTCCCTGCAATGCCCCGGCCTATTGAGACTACAACCCTGCCAATCGGATCATTTTGCTCCCGGTGTGGTAATCGTGTCCCGCCGGAATCTGTATTCTGTAACCTATGCGGGACAAAAGTAGTCACCGCCGAAGCGCAGCCGGCTGTTTTTCCGGCAACCATTTCAACGACGCCTGTTGCGGTGCCCCCTGTTGTTCCCCAGGTGCAGGTCGTAACTCCGCCGGTCTTCGGTCAGGGAGGCGACAGGAAAGAGCGGACGATAGAAGAGGTCATCCACTCAATCGAGCCATTGATAGAAGATTCAGTTCCCCGTCGCAGTGAAGCAGCACCACTTGTCCCCCGTCATTTCCCTGCCCCTCCACCGATAGCAGACACCCCGGCTGTTGAGGCTCCCGCTGTTGTCCCGCAGGCAGAACCTCCCGCACAACCCCCTTCGGCAGAACCTGTACCGGCCGAGGCATCCCCATCGGCACCACCTTCAGCACCCCCGATTCCGACACCTCTTCCAGAACCTATACCGGTCCAACCCCCCCAACCGCCCAGGAAAAAACCGAGATATATTGCTATTGCAATCGTAGCCATCGTTTTCCTGGCAATAATCGGCGGAATTGTTATCTTCCTGAATTCCGGAGAAATCATGCCGGGCGATACGGCTATAACGCCAACACCAACTACAGTACCTGCAACAACAATACCAACACCGACACCCGTCGCCACCATCATACCTACAATAACTCAGGAAATCATCCCGACCCCCACTTCAGAACCGGAAGTTGCCATCCCGCCAAATGGTGTCTGGGTACGGATTACTTACTCAGGTAAATACGTTGGTACGTATGGCACTCCGGGAAGTCAGACCCCTGTCAGCGATACGGGTGATCATTTCTATATGGTGTCAACCATTAATGGCCCGGTTGAAGCATCCATCCAGAAAATGGACGGTACATCCAATGCACTCACCATCGAAGTGTATAAAAACGGTGAGCTGATGAAGAGTACGACAACCGTGTTACCCAAAGGCATCATCGAATTCCAGGTAGATCTCAAACCAAAACCGACTCCCACACCTACACCCTCTCCAACGGTGGATGTTACCCCAGCACCAACTGCGGCACTGAATTCTACCGCAAATGCAACCGGAACTGCATAGGTTTTGGGCAATTCCTTTTTTCTGGAGATTATTTTTCTCGTAAAGAATTTTTTTAGGGCAAATCATTTCGCACAAAAAAATCGCGATCGCTCTTGCGCCAAAAAATTTTCAATCACCCCCTCACTCCCCGCTCAAAAATTTTCAATCGACCCTTGATTATATTTTCCGGACCCTCACGCCGGAGAACCAAAAATTTTGTAGCATGTACATACCGATTGTAGGATAATTATCCGATTGTAGCCTCATCAACTAACACTTCATGATCGCGATGAAAATATTTCAAACGCGATCGTGATCGCGATTGAAATTTTTCAAGCAGGGTCTGCCATGAAAAAGTGCATAAAATTGTGATGCCGGGCACCACGAAATCTCTTATCAGCAATATTTTATCATGGAACTTATTCATCGCGTATTTTTGATAAAGATGAATCCAAAAAAAGTATTTACTGCACCTTACATCAGATTTCATCGGGGTTATGGTCGCCCGTTGACGGGTAAACTTTCTCCATCTTCAAGGTTGACAGAGGCTGCATCTTATCAACAGAATCTCACGAGTTTATACCGTTAAAAGAAAAAAGGAAGACGTCGCGCGAGAGCTGGCAGAAAATAATCAGGTTATACCCGACAAAAATAAAAATAACTACCAAAATAACGTAAAAATTGACAAAATGATGCTGCTATGGGGATTCGAACCCCAGTCGCGGGCGTGAAAGGCCCGCATGATTGGCCGGACTACACTATAGCAGCAAGTTGCTCTCTATAATTACCCTGCGGTTTATAAATAGATTATGGAGGAGAAACGTTCCTGTTTATTACCTCATCATATGGGAATGGTTTTGTTGAAAATTTTACCGCTTAAAAAAGGCTATTTTTTATTGATTGGATGACCTTCAGTCTCAGTTATCGACTTGAAGGCGGCCATCAGCTGCCGCGTAACCGGCCCGGGTTTACCGCTGCCGATCGTGCGCCCGTCCACCCAGGTTATCGGTGCAACTTCAGCAGCAGTTCCTGTGCAGATGATCTCGTCTGCTGTATAAAGATCGAAATATCCCATGTTCTGTTCTTTAACCGTGATACCCAGTGATTTGGCGGCCTCAATAAGGACCATCCGGGTAACTCCCCGGAGATTGTTGAGGGTGGGCGGGGTGACAATCTCACCATTTTTCACAATATAGAGATTATCCCCGGAACCTTCCGACAGGTAACCGTTCGTATCAAAGAAGATAGCTTCATCTCCTCCTTTATAGTTCGCTTCAATCTTTGCAAGGATATTGTTCAGGTAATTCAGGCTCTTGACATTAGGGGGCATCGATTCTGCGGGATTGCGCCTCACGGAAACAGTAACCCCCTTTAATCCCTTCTCGTACAGATCGCCGTACATTGCACCCCAGGTGACCGCGATGATAATTACGGAAGGCTTTGGACATTTGCGCGGGTCAAGACCGAGATCGCCAACACCCCGGGTGATGATCGGTCGAATGTATGCGTCTTTTAAATTATTTTTTCGCAGGGTTTCACAGATAGCTTCGGTCATCTCTTCTTTTGATATCGGGGGATGGATATCAATGGTCTTTGCGGAATCGAAAAGACGGTCGAGATGTTCTTTTAACCGGAATATTTTCCCGTTATAAGCACGGATGCCTTCAAACACACCATCCCCGTACAGGAATCCGTGATCAAAAACTGAAACTTTTGCCTGATCATCCGGCAGATATTTCCCATCATAATATATGATCATAGTTTCTGATGGATCGCGGGGGTTTTTTAGTTTTTTCTTTTGCGCGGGCTTTTGATAAAAACGAATGGTTTTTTTAGGAACCCCAATCAGGTTTTTTTCCGGCAGGTACGGACAAAGTGTTTGAACATGCCCTTACTTGCAACCGGGTGCAGGTGGGTATAACTGCCCAGCGTGTTGCCCGTTACGGCACCATCGAGATTGTCACGGATTCCGATACCCCGGCTAAGCCGGTAAGCGTATCGGGTATCCGGTGCCAGCACAACATCGGAGTGGTGAAACTCATGTCCCTGGAATTGTGCGGCCCCAACAGGAGAGTTCGCATCGCTCGTTCCGGTTACATAACTGACAATCCTTCGGGCTGGCATCCGGGTCTCTCCGGAAAAAACTCCGCACATCGAATAGTGATGCTCTTCACTTGCACCCTGCCAGCCGGCATGCAGGACAATGCGATCAGTGAGGTACATGAGGCCACCGCATTCTGCATAGATTGGCGTCCCATTCTTTGATACCGCACGGATCGCATCCCTCATATCCTGGTTGGATTCCAGTTCACGGGCATAGAGTTCCGGGTACCCGCCGCCAATAATGTAACCATCGGCTTTCGGAAGGCGGTCATGAATCGGACTAAACATGACCGGCTCCGCGCCCAACGAGCGAAGAACATCAAAGAGATCCGCATAGTAAAAGTTGAATGCCTCGTCAAACGCCACGCCAATCTTCACATCCGGTTCCATCTTTCTTTCAAAAGATGGTGAAAGTTGTAAAGAAACAGTGCTGTCCTTCATCAAAGAGAGCAACCGGTCAAGGTCCACGTACTGCCCGATCATCTCGGTGATCGTTTGTATCCGTGTATCGAAATCCCCTTTCCCGGCGCCTTCACGATAGGGCACCAGTCCCAGGTGGCGCATGGTCAGCTGCATCTCATCCATACGGGGGATTGCACCAATGACCGGTACACCACAGTAGTGCTCAATGGCAGTCACCGCTTTTGCTTTGTGGGAACCGCCTTTCACATTATTGAGGATAACCCCAACAATCCGGATCTTCGGGTCAAATGCCTGAAAACCTTTCACAAGTGCTGCCGCACTACGGGTAATGCTCTGCGCAGATACTACCAGAATTACCGGCAAATCAAGTTCTTTTGCAATTGCCGCAGTGCTGCCGGTATCGTCCAGTGCTTCTGCCCCTTCGTAGAGTCCGCGAACCCCCTCAACAAGTGCGATATCAGCGTCACGGCAACCGTAAGAAAAAATTTCATGAATCTGGCCGGTTGAGAGGGTAAAACTGTCTAGGTTCCGGCACGGCCGGCCGGATACTGCCGCGAGATAGGAAGGGTCGATATAATCCATCCCTACCTTGAATGTCTGAACCCGGTACTTTTTTGCAAGCAGGGCGGTCAGGGCAAGCGTGATACTGGTCTTGCCGCTCCCGGATCGGTCTCCTGTTATGAGAATCTGTTTCATTTAAGGCTCCGGAGAACCGCCCCGAATTCACTCTCAACAATATCACGGACGCCAAGGGTCTTGGGGTGGAGATCTATCTCAACCATCACATGCTGGTGCCCGAGGTCACGGAGCGGTTCTACCTGGCGGGGGCCGTTTGTTATCGAGAAGCATTCAATTCCCGTTGTATATTCGCCGGGAATTGCATGAGGTACACCGGCAATCAATGCAAATGAAGGGGCGATCTCGCGAATACGTTTACCAAGAGCATCGCCATTCGCGCCGTACTCATCCAGTGCGCCGAGTAATTCAACATTCATGCCCCGTTTCTTCATCGTATCAAGTATTCTGGCAGCATCCGCCCGCACTTTTGGAAGGCCCCGCTGATCAAGGTTGGCAATATAGGAGATATCAGCATGAGGACATGCATCATGTAAACCGATTAATTCGTCGGCGAACATGTAGGCGGTCTCTTTCTTTGCATTTAAGATCGCGATCCCCTTTACCCCGCTCTGTGCGCATTGTTTCAGTTTCTGTGCAGCTACATGTTTCAGATCGCCACGGGAAGGTTCAATATATGCCTTGCACGCAGCACCCCGGACCCGTTCAACCTCGTTAGCTTTCTGCATCAGGAATTGCTGGCGGGTCAGTTCCTCTTCACTGATCCAGCCTGCCAGTTGGGCGGCTTCAAGTGTTGCAAGCACCCCGGCAATATTTTCTAAAAAACCCGCATGGATGTCGACAGCGATGGTAGGTGTTGTTATCCCCGCCCCGTCAATAGCAGACTGGAGATCTTCGCCAATGATCATGGAAACGCAGGTACCAACAACAACCATCCGTTTTGGCTGGAAATGATCTTCAGCATACCGCAGCACATTCTCCAGTGATGCCTGGCCCCCGAAAATAAACTCGTTGTCCGCAAGGGACGTGGTGAGCACCCGCATACCATCTTCTTCAAGAAGGCGTGCATGCTTGAATGAACAACCTGACGGGCCGTGAAGGATTGCGACATCGACTTCAAGATCGCGGGCGGTGTAGAGTGCGGCAACGATCGAGCTGGGGCGTGGGTGCATGTATTTCATGGGAATCATTTATCTCCAGGTTTTAACAGCAAGAACAATGGATCCTTTGCCGGTTTTTTCAATAGCAGCCTTCCGGCCTTCATCAAGTGTTGTACAGTGAGCATCAATCCGATTCTGGATTAATTTTGAGGCATCAGAACCCGGTTCCGGGTTCCGTCCCACCCAGATAAGTTTAGTAGGACATACCCTCTCAATTGCACCGGTGATCTGGTCAGGGGAGAAGCCTTCGCAGACTGCGCCATCTCCTTCCACCTGCCCGATAACGAGGGTCAGCTCGCTGGTTCCGGCGCAATGCCGTGCATACCGGGCGGCACAGATCGTTGTTGTGACATTCGTTCCGGTATTTGCATTATCAACAATGATGATATCCTTTTCATGACTGATCGACATCCTTCCTGGAAGTGCAACAAAATGGTTGAGGGGTGTTGGATCTACTTGAAGTATCACTGCTGCTGCCGCCGCGAGCATGAGGGGAAGGCGGTAAGGGGGCAGGCTGAACAAAGGATTTGTCAGGGTAAAACGCTTTCCGTCCAACTCCACAGTGCAGGATATCCCTTCGCACCGGGCAACATCCTCAATATGTATGACATTTTCATAGTCACATACAACCCCTTCCGCTACAAGGATGCGTTTTGCGTGTTTTGCAGAAGCAATCTTTTCTTTTACCGCAGACTTCCTGCCGGCAGCAAAGGTATAATCTTCTGGTGAAGTGATGATCGCGAGATCCCCGGCCCCGGTAACCCCGAGGGATATCTCCGCTACCAGCCAGCCCTGCATCTGGTTGGCGGATTGTACTGCCGCAAGAACCGATGCAGGTGTGATACTGCATTTCCCGAGAAGTTTCTTTGTCGGATATGCATAGGTTCCTGTTGAAGTATGCAGTATACCCTTTCCTGGTAACAGGCAGGCAAGAGCATGGGCAGTTGTAGTCTTTCCCCGTGCCCCGGTTACCTCGATCATAGGTCGGGGAAGTTTTTCACCCAGCAACTGGCATACTGCATTGTGGTGGGTAATTATTGGGGTATTACGGTTTTGAAGAAGCGGGTGTGCCGGGTCAAGGTGTACCGGAGCTATGATAAGATTGTACGTCCGGGTTCTTGCATTCTCCGCAGTTTCCGGAGTAGTACCGGTATAGACATCCACAACCTCAACGACATGTCCCTGATCGGCATACATGCCGCTGATTTCCCTGCCGCCATGGATAGTATCCAGTACCAGGATGTGCATAAAAAAAATTAGAGTATGGAAAGTGCTTTTGTTGCATTCTTTACCATCAGATCAGCAAGCAGGGGATCACTTCCGATCGGATCTGCATATACGAGCGGGATCGATTTCCCATTCAAGGTAAAACTCCCTTTCTTGATGCCTTCAGGCAGTCCGATCTCGCCGGGAATATCTTTTTCAATATGGACACCCTTTGCAAGGAACAGGGGAACAACGACGAGTACGTCAATAGGTTCATTGCGAAACTCATTGAGTGATTCCTTGATCGTGGGTTTGTTCATATTCATAAAACCACACTTAACGATAAAATCCGTGTTCCCTGCCTTGATCATAGCAGCGGTTTTCTCTACAAGATCCTGATTGTAGGGCATCGTACTTCCATGCCCTACGAGTAACATTCCTTTCTTACCCATATAACAAATAGTATTACTGCTATGATTAAAAATTCTTACCAAATGGTTTTTTTTAAGATTGCATCACACCAATAACCAATGAGTGATTTCGAGCGGGCAATTGTCAATAGCCTGAACCGTTTTTTCAAAACAAAGCAGATACAGGGTTTTGCGTTTCGATGTAAACTGCAAAAAACGGGATCTCCGGTTGCTGGTGTGATTGTTGATTCTCCCAATCCCGCATATAATCTTTTGATTGAATGCAAATCAATTATTGATAAAAAACTCTACTTTTCCCAGCACTTTCATTCCGATAAACAACATGTGCACCCGGTTGAAGCAATTTCTGATTTTCTGGTAAAAACCAATCGGATCGGTTTTCTGGCACTTGAGTTTCGTCAGGGTCCCGGAAAAACAGGCGAGGCATTCCTCATTCCCTGGGTAACGGTGATTGAACATTTCAGGAATAAGCGGGGAATCACCCTTAAAGATGCAAGACACTATATTGCATTTGGACAGTCCAGGGATGGTTATGTTCTCGATCATCTTTAAAAAAAACTTATATTTGCACAAGAGACCGTTCAAAACGTAAGAGTGTGTATGTTTTTAAAAAGAATGCGTTATCCAAAGGAAGCATGAGATATATCTGCGTTTTATCGAAATACTATGCAAAGTAATTTGGTTGATCAGCCTCAACGGATATGAACTCATGATGGATGCATTTGAGCGATTCGGACTGCTCATTAATGACCGTGTGGTCAGGACCCCCGTCGGAATCGCGTCGATGGCGGGCATTGTTGATGCAGCATATGTTATCGAACGAACCGGACATATCGGCTTTGCATTCATTGGTGGATATTCCATCGATCAGCGGACTATGGATGCAGCAAATGTCATCGCCTCGCATGGAGATCGCAAGGAATTTTTATGCGACAATCCTGTCGAAGAATTGACCCGGCAGATCGCCAAAATGGAAAAAAATGATGTGATCCTGGGAATCAATCTTCGTGGGAGTACACCGGATGCTTTCAGTTCTGTAGCTGCTGCAATTGGTGACAGGGTGGTCTATGAAATCGATGCTCATTGTCGCCAGCCAGAAATGATAGCAGCCGGTTGTGGAGAATATTACTTAAAAAATCCGGATAAACTTGTAGCAATTATCTCGGCACTAAAGAGCCATGGGGTAACTGTCTCGGTAAAGATCCGGGCTGGTGTGTCAGCAGATGACCGGGATCTTGCCCGGATTCTCTGGAAAGCCGGAGCTGATATCCTCCATATTGATCTCATGGATTGCGGCCCGGCAAAACTCCGGCAGATACGAAACAGTTGTCCCCTGATGCTGATTGCCAATAATTCCATCACCAGTTTTGATAAGATGAAGGATATGCTCTCCCATGGCGCGGATCTTGTGTCACTCGCACGGCAATCAGACATACGGACATTATCCGGTCTGGATGCCGCTATAACACGATTCACTGATGAAGAGGGGTGGTATAATGCACCCAAGCAGCTCTGTCGTGGCGGGGACATCCGCGCACTGGCATTCTGCTGTATGCCGGTAAAAGAGTGCCCCCTCATCCCGACACTGGCACGAATGGGGATTAAAAAAGAAAAATACATACGCATGAAACAGGAAGCCGTAACAGGCACACCGCTTGAACCCGGGCAACAGACGTGTTTTGGCAGCCTTTGCTGGTGTTGTAAAACCTCATCCCCCTGCATGTTCCGGGATATGACCATCAAGCAGGTTGGCCTTTCAAAGAAAGAATATATGTGTCTCAAGCGGGATCTCTCTGATACGTTAATGAGCGGTGTTTTTCATGACTTGCCTTCCGATGAGAGCAGCTGAACGGGCCCAGCTTGCGATGATGCTGGAAGTGTGCGCATTTCCCAAACCCGGTAATGTCGATCGCTGTCATGATTATCCTGAAACACGTCTTGAACATTTTCTTGCTTCTACCCTCTTTGCACGCCCGGCACTTGAAGAAGCAGAGAAGAGCGAGGGGAGGATCGGCGAGATTATACGACATGCGGTCCAGCAGACTAATTGTCACGAGGGTGGAAATACCCATTTTGGTGCATTCATCCTCCTTATTCCCCTTATATACGGTCGTTCAATCGATGGTGCAATGAAAGCAATTGAAAAAACAGATACATCCGATGCTGTCGCTTTTTACCGGGCATTCGGCCTGACCAAAGTCCATACCTATTCCAATGATGAACTGGATGTGAATGATCCTAAATCGCTTGCGGAATTACGGGATCGCGAGATGACCCTTCTGGATGTCATGCAGCATTCCGCTGCACAGGACATGGTGGCTCGTGAGTGGATAACCGGATTTCCGCTGACCCGGCGGGGTGCAGATCTGCTCAAACAATTTGGCCCGGGAAGACAATCCATTGTTCAGATGTTCATTACACTTCTTGCACAGGAACCGGATACATTCATTATAAAAAAGCACGGGACTGTTGTTGCACAGGAAACCATGCGCAAAGCCCGGGAAGTGCTTGATGGAAATGAAACCCTGGCAAATTTTGACCAGGACTGCATTGACCGGAACATCAACCCTGGTTCGATTGCCGATATTACCATAGCAGCAATCTTTGTAGCACTGGGTGAGGGTTGGGAATGGGACTCTTAAAACCGGGTATTAACGAAGTTATTGCAACAACTGAGTTCAATGCGGCACCTATGGGTATCATTTATCGTCAAGGTGTGGCAAGAATGGTGCTGTTTACCGGCAGCCACACCGCGAATAATATTGAGAAAAACGGTTGGCTGGTGGCAAATTTCGTATATAATCCGATCCTATACGTAACAACGGCCTTTGAGGATATCTCCCATGACTCGTTTATAGAAGAAACCGTCAATGGCAGAAAAATTCACCGGCTTAAGGATGCGGATGCATGGGCTGCGTTCACCGCAACGGTTGATAAAAAAACCTCTGAAGCACTGATGGTCACCTTAACGCTCCAGAAAGAGATTATCGAAGCAGTGTCTTTGCACCCGGTAAACCGCGGTTTTAACAGCATTATTGATACAACCGTGCACGCAACGAGGTATAAGGTGAACCGGGATCCGGAACTTCTCAAGCAAATCGATTATCATGCGGGAATTATCAGAAAATGCGGTGGAAAACAAGAACTTGAGGCACTGGACCTGTTAATGCATTATATCTCGTAATTTTCAAATCCAAATACACCCGCAATAACCAATCAGGCTTTTTTATGACCACTATGATTTTATATTAAACAGCTGCAACTCACTACATCCACCAGGGGAATCACATTACTTCGGATATATCAAAAAGGGTTTACGAGGCAAAAAGACAATGCACCCAATAAGCAAGGAAAAAAAAGTAATCTTTGATATTTTTATTTTTCTGAGTGTCCTTGCCTCAATTGGCATAACATACATCTCTATCTCCCGTGGAATCTATGACGTTTTTCCTTACTTCTACCTAATTCCGGTAGTGCTTATTGCTTATACCCGGCCAAAGATCAGCATATTTGTTACCGTTTTTGTCGGGTGGCTCTATATCGGTCTTGTGTATTCCCTCGGACTTCCGGATACGGGTATATTTGCCAAGGCAACCGTGTGGTTTTTTATTTTTGTCTCCATCGGAGTGCTCATATCAACCTATTCGCGGGAATACCGCAAAGAGGGTGAAAGGAGTTGCGGATCATTTTTTAACTCGCAGGCAGGAGCATTCAGTTACGATCGGGAAAAATTCCTGATTCTCGATCCTAACCGGAAATTTTCACAGTTCATAGGTTTTGACTGTGAAGTGCTGTTATCAAAGACACTTCCCGAAATCATTACCGATAGTACCGAGCGGGAGTCATTTCTGTCTAAAATAAAAGATAAGCAAAGGGTAGGGGATATTGAGGTAAAATTCACCTGCGCCGACGGGGGTATACGATGGGCACTGGTGTCTGCAACGGACTGCGCTGAACCAGCAATTCTCTGTACGGTTGTTGATATTACTGAACAAAAACAGGCGCAAAATGCACTCAGTCTTGCCAACCGCAAGCTCAACCTGCTCAACAATGTAACCCGCCATGATATTCTCAACCAGCTCACAGCGCTTATCGGATACCTTGATCTCTCACGTGAAGATATTAAGGATTCCCGGTTACTCTCCTACGTAACCAAGGAAGAACAGGCAGCGAATGCCATTCGCAACCAGATCCTGTTCACCCGTGATTACCAGAATATTGGAATTCATTCCCCCCAATGGCATAATATCGCTGAGACTGTCTCACTCGTGATGGCAACTCTTGATATTCATCATATCCGGGTTACGATGAATCTCGCTTCGTTTGAAATATATGCAGATCCCTTACTGGAGAAGGTATTTTACAACCTGATTGAGAACTCCCTTCGTCATGGGGAACGGGTAACTGAAATAGAGATCTTTTCAGAGTCTGTCCGTGACGGCATCGACATAATCATTAAAGATAACGGAACAGGAATTCCGGATGATGCCAAAGAGCGGATCTTCCGGAGAGAATATTTCAAACATACAGGTTTTGGCCTTTTTTTAACCCGTGAAATCCTCGCAATCACCAATCTCACTATAACAGAAAACGGAACGTTTGGAAAAGGAGCCCGGTTTGTGATCCATGCCCCTCCGGGCACCTATCGTTCGATTTTGGGAAATGGCTCCAAAGTAAAAATCTAAAAAAATGCAGCCAGATAATGGCTAAAAAGATGTAAGAGAATTTGACGGTATCATTGGTTTATTATTAAAAATCAAAGAGAAACTCAGCACACACGAGGTACGGGATCTCCCATGGGGGGTTCAATGAATCGTTCACCACCAATGGTTGTTTCCATGATGACATGGGCACCGTTTGTGACCGTGCCAATGACTACGGCATCTCTTCCATAGGTATGCGAGCGCAGCGCAGACAGAACCGCATCAGCGCAGGACGCCGGGACTCCCATTACCACTTTTCCTTCATTAGCCACTTCGAGCGGATCGATACCCAGCATGCCAGCTGCACTCTTCACGTTCTTACGTATAGGAATTTTCTCCTCCTGAATACGGATGCACACCCCGCTTTTTCTTGCCATCTCATTGATGGCACTCGCAAACCCGCCTCGTGTCGGATCCTTCATTGCATGAATAGTGCCTGCATCGAGCGCTTTTTCCACCATTTTCCACAGCGGGGCTACATCCGATTTTATCTGCTCGCCAAGATCAAAACCTTCCCGGTGTGCCATAATGGCAAGGCCATGATCCCCCAGAGTACCTGAAACAATAATCACGTCCCCGGGAACTAATCCATTGTCCCGGACAACTGTTTTTGCAATGCCGATTCCGGCAGTATTGATCGCGATACCGTCAAGCGCACCCCTTTCCATCACTTTTGTATCCCCGGTAACAAGGTTTGCCCCGCATTCGCCCAGTGCTTCATCCATCGATGCAACAATCCTCGCGAGATCATCGATTTCGAATCCCTCTTCGAGAATCATGCCACAGGAGAGAGCGATCGGCCGGCCCCCCATCATGGCAAGATCATTAACGGTCCCGCAGACAGAAATTCTGCCGATATCCCCGCCCGGGAAAAAAATCGGGCGGACAACATGGGAATCGGTGGTGAATACAAGATTTTCACCATTAAACGGAATAACGGCCCCATCATCCATAGCCTCAAGACCTATACCCCCGGCATTGTTATGCTTGAACTTTGTGAGCGTCTGTAAAAGTTCGCCCATTACTTCTCCGCCGGCGCCGTGCATCATGTTGACTTTCATTCAGTCCTCAACCTCGATTTCAATATTTGTGACAACAATTTCCCTGCCCTTTACCATCCTGGGCAGGGCCCCACATCCGGGGCAGATATATATTTCATCACCGGAATATCCGCAGGTGCAGTTTGTTTGTGGGGGCATTTCAGTGCAGACAAGCTCGGCTTTTTCAAAAAGGGGATCTTCTTCCTTAATCGTTCCAAACAAAAAAGTGACCTGCTCAGGATTTACCATTGCCATCTTACCAACTTCAACGCTGATTTTTTTTACCTTGCTGGCGTTATTCTCGAGTGCCGCCTTGCGTGCGGTAGCGTACAGGTCATAGGCAATGGAAAACTCGTGCATCAATCCTCCAGGGCAGCGTATACTTGTTTAAAAATTTCCCGGGTTTCCAGACCTTCTTCGCGTGAAAGTCGCTGGATGGCAAAACCAACATGGACAAGAACGAACTCGCCAATTTTCACATCCACTAGATCGAGTCGGATCTCTTGTTTGAGATCGCCATAATCAACCAGACCAATATTTCCCTCTTTTATTTCAAGCACTTCTGCGGGAACTGCAACGCACATCAATGATCCTCTGAGTTATCTAACTTGTACTGTGGGTGGTTCAACCACATAAAAACAGTGATATTGAACATAATTGCTTTTTTATTGGAAACTGAGGGAAATGGCAGGATTCAGGAATTTGTTTCTGAAAATGCATGCAGCTCTCTCAACACGTGCTGGGTTTGTTTCAAGGGATTTTTACTTTCTCCCTTCCTGGTATCGGGATTAAATATGTCCTAGACTATTGTTTTTTATGAATGTGAAAAATATTGCCCTGGCAGGAATTATTGTCGGTACCATTCTCCTTGTGCTGATGGTTGCTGTCAACCTGATAATGAATATCATAATTCCGGTTGATATCAGTTCATACGGAGGAATGAGGGCAATGAACGATCCGATCATGCTGCTGTTCTTTTTCTACCCGTTTGTAGTGGCAATCGCAGCGGCATTTGTCTTTGATAGGGTAAAAGATTCCCTTAAAGGAACACCTGTGGAAAAAGGGCTTATATTTGGACTCCTGCTTATCATAATCATGACAATTCCCAGTTTATATGTCATGTATACGTCAATGACCTGGCCGGTGGCCTTCTATATCAGCACCGGGATCTGGGAAATTGTTTCTTTTCCTGTTGCCGGCCTTATCTTTGCCAGAATATGGAAATTGTGAGATGAGAAAAGACTGAATCCTGAATTGAAAAAAACTGTACGCCGGGGAAGAGATTTGAACTCTTGAGGTGCAGGGCACCAGTAGCTTTCAAGGCTACCGCCTTCCCGGACTAGACTACCCCGGCAGTGCTCCATATGTTGGGCGTAGTATGTAAAAAACCCTTCTTAATCCTGTTGTCAGGTACCAATCTGACAAGGAACCTGTATCAATAGAAATTCCCCGTGGGTATCGTTTATTTTCTTAAGAGTAAAGCGGTGATGACAATTGCCCCTATTCCCGCCAAAGGAAAAACCGGGGACTGTGGGGTTTCGGTCGGGGTCTGAGGTACAGTTGCTGCAAACTGTGCCGGGACCGTCTGACTTACGATAACCGAGTTAACATTTTCTGCATAAAGGAATACTTCGCTGTTATCCGCATACTTATAGGGGTATACTTTAACATAGACGATCTTTCCCGTGCCAATAAACTCAGTTCTCTCAGGATTTTGTGCGCCCTGATTATTTTCCATATGGAGAATCCCCTTGCCATCTACATATTCAATCACCCAATCGATGGATGATGAGGTATGCAATACAATCGGCCCGGACGTAGTCCTGACAATAAAATATGCCGGTGAATCCCGTGATGCTTTTGCATGTGCGGAGAAGACGGGATATGTTGTCGCTGTTGCAACGGGAGTTGTTTCTATCGAGGATTCTCCTGTAATGGTGATCGTGCGTGTTCCGATGAATCCTTTCGCATCCGTAAAACTCACCTCATAATCCCCGGGTTTTATTATAGAAACATCTGCAGAAAAAGCACCTGCGTTGTTGGTATTCACATAGCTGGGTCCGAACACTACCGTGTCATCAGGACCTATTATTTCTATCTGGACACCTGAATTTTCTCCGCCTTTGATTGTTCCCGCGATATAGATCTTTCCATTGAACGTCTGGCGTGAGAGAGATGACATGGAAATTTCATCAGAACGATCGATTAGTTGGATTAGGCGCATATTTTCTGATGAACTGCCTAACCCAACGGCCGGCACCTCAACCTTATAGGTCCCTTTCCTCAGATCTGTTGTATCAAAAAAAGTTTTAAAGGTATAATCAGATTGGACATATACGATCTTTCGTTCAATTTCTGTCGTAGTTGTCAGCTGATAATAGAGCACCACGTCAATAGGAGTACCAATACCCAGTGTGGTTGTCCCGGTTACAATGAGTGGTTTTCCTATGGACAGTGATTTCGGGGCGTCGATATTAACCTGATATGCGGAGACGTATCCCGATAAAAAGACAAGTCCTATAACAAAAAGGACGATCTTTTTCATCTATATAGGATCAACTAATAGGATGTTAATGATTTCTGAACGGATCGAAAAACCACTCGCCAGCTGGCGGGGAAAAGAGCGGTATGGTAACGAACTGCTGGACTGTCTTACCGTGATCTTTAAAAGTGCCGGGTGTACCTGGTCAAAATGCCGGATGTGCAGTTACCGTCACGAAAGGTATGAAAAACAATCGTGCGAAAAACTCACTGATCATCTGGTTGCCCAGCTTGCCTGGATAAAAACCGAATACAAACCCGATGACTACCGTATGGTTAAGATCTTCACATCGGGAAGTTTTTTTGATCCTGCTGAAGTACCGGTAGCATTTCTTGGAGTGGTAGCAACCTATTTCCGCGGCAAACTGGTTATCGCTGAAACCCGCCCTGAATTTATCGATTCCGAAGTAATACGTACGTTTATCGAAAAATTAGATGACGGTACATGGAAAAAACCACTCTATTGTGCTGTCGGGTTAGAAACAAGCAACGATCCCATACGGGAAAAATGCATCAATAAGGGTTTTTCCTACATCGATTTTACAGCGGCTTCATCACGAGCAAAAGCAGCAGGGGCGGGTATCAAGGCATACCTCCTGTTCAAGCCGCTCTTCTTAACTGAAAAAGAAGCTGTTGACGATATGAAACAATCAATTTGCGATGCGGCTTTGCATGCTGATATGATCTCGATGAATCCCTGTACCGTGCAGCGAAGGACAGAGCTTGAATTTTACTGGAAACGGGGTGCATACCGCCCTCCTTATCTCTGGAGTGTTCTTTCCCTACTCAAAGATGCTCCGGTTCATATGACCTGTGATCCTCTCGGGGGCGGGCAAAAACGGGGGCCGCATAACTGCGGGAACTGCGATTATGATTTGGTCAAAGGCATCCGCGATTATTCCCTAAACGCAGACCGGGAGTTGATAAACGCCCTGCTAGAGACACCCTGTGAATGCAAGAACGAGTGGGAGTATGTCCTGGCGCACGAGACTCCCTTCTGTATGCCACTGACCCGGTGACCGGATCAATCCTGTTTAAAAAAGGTATCAATTATTTTTTTGCAGCGCTGCTCTGGATCTCGAGCTGCCGGGCGAGCAGGGGAAGAAATGTTCCGGCATCGGACACAATACCGATGGCCTGTGTTGTGCCACGATCCATCAGCTTGGTCAGATGGGCCGGATTGATGTCCACACAGACCGTCTTGACCTTTGAAGGCAGGCAATTACCAACTGCGATGGAATGAAGGAGAGTTGCGATCATTAACACCATGCTGCACCCGTCGATATGTCTGCGCATCGCGTCCTGTGCTTCCATGACATCCTGAATTACATCGGGTAAAGGTCCGTCATCCCTGATAGACCCGGCAAGGACGAAGGGGACATTCTTCTTTACGCATTCATACATTATCCCGCTTTTTACAACTCCGGTATCCACTGCATTCTTTATTGATCCGGCTCGTAGGATCTCGCTTATCGCATAGAGATGATGCTTATGACCGCCCATAACCGGCTTACCGGTTGAGATGTCCATTCCAAGGGAGGTGCCATAGAGATTGTACTCTATATCGTGGGTTGGCAGAGCGTTTCCGGCAAAGAGGACATCAATATATCCTTTTTGAATTAGTTCTGCAAGGGCTTTGTCAGCACCGGTATGGATGATCGCAGGACCCCCGACAACAGCGATTTTTCCTCCCTTATTCCGGACATCAAGGATTTCCCGGGCAATTCTTGCAATAAGGGTCTCACTGGGTCGTTCGGATGATACAGTCCCATGCATGAACTCAAACGTGCTTTCCTCACGGGGACGTTCGGGATAATTTACACTCACACCCTGTTCTCCGACAATAACCAAATCCCCTTTGCGTATTTTTCCCAAGGCGACAGCAGTTGCTTGTTTCTTTTTTGGATCTACGACAATGAGAAAATCCATTTCGATGGATTCGACCGGAATCCAATCTCCCAGATATTTCACTTCGGTTGGATGATTGGAGGTGGTATAGAATCCCTTGGGGACAACACGATCCGCTTCAGCTGCAACAAGAAAGACATCCTTGACTTCGACCGGACGGGCGCCAAGACGATGAACCTCTGACAGGATAGATCGAAGTTTATCATTATTTGAGGCATTGATCCGCAGGCGGGCGTAACTCGGATCGGTCTTCTTCTTACCAATATCAAAGACCAAAATCTCAAAGTTACCGCCCATATCCATGACCCGGTCGAAGAGCTGTGTCATAATGCCGGAGTCAATAATATGACCCCGCAGCTCTATCTCCTGCGACTCTCCCATAATACCAAGATCTTGGTGATGCACCTTAATATGCATTCCTGACTAATATGGCCGAATTTAAGCCTGTTTTTGAATTAATGTCACGGATAGGATGAATTTTAAGATTCATCAAGAAGGAGTTTCTTTGTGTTGCATGATCGAATTTTATTTATAAAAATCTCTGCTTCAGCAAGATCTGCTTTTGTGTTGACGTTCAGGGCCAGAGACAATTCTTCAAGGAGTAGTCTTAGCTCATTCTGAGGCTGCGCGATGAGATCACCCCGCAGAATATTTACACCTGCCGGGCATGCGGTAATCCCCTGGATCTCTTCGCGATATGGCATTCCATCCCGGCAGGATTTTACGATAGTTGCGGGTACCCAGACAGAGCATGCATCTTTTTTGCTGGCACGATAAATTTCATTAATGTCCTGAATAATCTTCGGGGTGATACAGGGTAGATCGGATGCACTGACAAAAAGTGGTTTTTGCTCATCGAGCATCCTTACGGCATTCACCATGTCAGTGATATACCCCAAACCGTCAGTTTTACAAAATTCAATGCCATGAGCACGGCACCAGTTCATGGTCATGGGTGTCCGGTAAGATGTGGCTACAACCGGTTTACACCCGGCACCTTCGAAAGCATCGATTACATAGGAAATCAGGGGTCGTCCACAGATCAGAATCAGCGGCTTTTCCCCCAGGTTAATCCGGCTTCCTGCCCCCCCGGCCATGATCAGGGCATACATGCCGATAAAGCCTCCATGAGCAGTAGATTTTCCTCATGGGTCCGGATAGCAACGCGGATACAGGTGGGAAGGCCGAATGATGTACAGTTCCTGACAAGAATCAAATGCTCTTCGAGGCATTTGCAGAGCTTTGTGACATCCCGATTACATTCGATGAGAATAAAATTTGCGGTTGACGGGTGGCAGTGGAATCCCAGCGCTGTGATCTCATGGACGAGCCAGTCCCGTTCCTGTTGGATTCGGGCACGCGATGCCCCGAGGTCGTCCATATGAAGAAGCGCTTCCATAGCAAACGCTTCTGCAAATGCATTTACAGACCAGGGAGGACGGGAAATTTCTATTTTTTCAATTAGATCGGGCGATCCAAAACCAAATCCAAACCGGATCCCTGGTACTGAAAAACTTTTTGTGAGCGAGTGTAAAACAAAGAGGTTTGGATCTGAGATATCAGCTAAACTTTGGGTTGGATCCGAAAGCCCGATAAACGCTTCATCACAAAAGAGTATGCCGTTGTGCGTTTTTTTTTCAGAGAGTCGCTTCATCAGATTCTGTTTATTCAGTAATATCCCCGTGGGATTATTGGGATTACAGATGAAGGACACATCGGCCATCCGGGGATTGTCCACAGGTGTTGCTCCTGCAAGCTGTGCAGACAATGCATACTCGCCAAATGTTGGCGATTCGCAAAAAAAATGCTTATTTTCGCAAAGAACGACTGAACAAAAAACCCTGATAAGTTCTATTGATCCGTTGCCAACGCAAATTTCGTCTGTTTTGCGGTGAAATATTGCGCCTATCCGTTCCTTGAGCTCATGATAGGTATCGTCAGGATACGATGCAAGCAGTGCCGGATCGCAGTGCCATGCAAACTGAGGAGGATACGGATTGATACTCGCGCTGAAATCCACCACTTTTTTTTGGGTTTTTTCAAGCTGGCGCTTACCGGTTCCCCCATGAACCACTCGTTTCGGAAAGTCAACAGCCACAAAAATCCCTTCTTTTCCCAGAATACTTTGTTTGATTGTCTTAAATGCGTTTTGAGAATGTTCCGCAAGCAAAGAAGAAAGTATTTATAGACAGATGTTTTAGTTAGAATCATCTGGTTAAGTCAGACACTAAGACACTCTTTGTCTGACATATGAATGACAATTGACAGACATATGTCAGAAACGTGAGGTAAAATGATGCAAAGAATCACGCTCCGGTTGCCTGAACAGCAAATCAATCTGCTCCAGCAGATAGTGGATACGGGAGAATATCCCAACATCTCTGAAGCTGTTCGGGCGGCGGTCCGCGAACTTGTTGAAAAACGTGCAAATCGTGTCTTAAAGGAGAGCGACCAGGTTTCATTCAAGGTTTGAGAGGGTAAACATGCAGAGCATTATTAACGACGCTTTAAAAAACGCCGATCTTGAAAAAGAGATGAAGAAGACCGGCTCAGCTAACGAAATGGATGATGACTTTTGCGGTCAGCCGCGTATCGTTATTATCGGATGCGGTGGTGCTGGCAACAACACGGTAAACCGCATTCACCACATGGGTGTTTCCGGTGCAGAAACGATTGCGATCAACACCGACAAGCAGCACCTGGACATGATTCAGGCTGACAAGCGCATCCTGATTGGGAAATCCTTAACAAAAGGTCTTGGCGCCGGTGGATACCCTGATGTCGGTAAACGTGCAGCTGAGATGGCCCGACCCACACTTGAGGCAATTCTGGAATCTGCAGATCTTGTCTTTATCACAGCAGGTATGGGTGGAGGTACAGGTACCGGTTCAGCACCCGTTGTTGCATCCATCGCAAAAGAGCAGGGCGCAATCGTAGTCGGAATGGTCAGCTACCCGTTCCAGGTTGAAAAGGCCCGTCTTATCCGTGCAGAAGAGGGTCTCGAAGCTCTTGCAGCCGCAGCCGATTCAGTGATTGTTCTCGACAACAACCGGTTGAAGAATTTCGTTCCGAATCTCCCGCTTGGCCAGGCATTCTCAGTTATGGACCAGCTTATTGGTGAAACCGTAAAGGGCATATCTGAAACTATCACCGAACCTTCACTCATCAACATTGACTATGCAGATGTCCGTGCCATCATGTCGAAGGGCGGCGTAGCAGTTATGCTCGTTGGAGAGAGCAAGCAGCAGAACAAGGCAGAGAGCGTTGTCCGTGAATGTTTAAGCAACCCGATGCTCGATATCGACTACCGCGGCGCAACCGGCAGCTTAATCCACATCACTGGAGGCACAGACCTTACCTTACAGGATGCAGAAGAAGTCGCAACCTCACTCACGTATGAGCTTGATCCTCATGCAGATGTCATCTGGGGGGCCCGCGTCCGCAGCGACATGGAAGGAAAAATTCGTGTGCTTGCGATCATGACTGGTGTCAAGAGCGCACAGATTCTCGGCACACGTCAGTCATATAAGACAATGATCAACGATATTGAAAACAAGCGTTCAAACCCCAAGGCTGTTGAGATGCCCCAGAGTCGAAGAAGTGGCAGGGACCAGCCCAGTGGCGGCGGCGTACTTGAATGGGTCGGTTAATCACACCGGGATGTTTAACACACTAAAAATTGTTCAAACCTAAAATCTCTAAAAAACCACCAGTAATTTCAGGAAATGTTGGCAAATTCCAATTACCAACATCCTTTTTGTAATGATTCTCTTTAAAAACAAGATTGGTGTGTCTTCATATCCTGTTGTTATTCCATCAGCCAAAATGGCGAAACGCTTAATAATTCCTCTCTCCTTTAAAATATAGTACATTCGATCTGTCCTTCACTGGGAGGATATGGGTTGCACTTTTAAGCAAGGTGAAACCCGGGTATCGGGAGTTGAACATCATGAACCGAGTGTTGAACAAAGACTTCTTTTTGAGGTCTTCTACGAATTCTACGCTGATTGCATTTTCTGATGTTTTTCACCCTGCATCCTGCATGCAGAGTTGGCATTTGAGTAACGTAAAAAAGAGTCAGATTTTCTGCTCTTTAATCAATATACTTCCGCCGCTTCATGCACTTCCAAAGACAGGAGAATCTGATGAGGAGTGGTAACGCATGTTGAATGACCTTATGGAAAAGAGAAAGAAGACTCTTGCCGAGTCTGAAGAACACAAAAACCGTCGCAATGAACTGAATGCAGCTGCAAGCAAGTCTGCCCGCGAAAGAAACACGCTCAACAACCAGACCCGGGAGTTTGTAGAAGAAGCCCAGAAGAACAAGGATCTCCGGGACAAATATAACCAGGACGTTCTTGATGTCAAGGCACAGCGCAACGATTTCAACGATAAGGCAAACGTACTTTTCGAAGATATCGAATCATTTAAAAAAGAGCATGGCACTGCCAAAAGCCGCGGCACCAAAGAGATCCAGAAGCAGATTGAATTGATGGAGTACCGTCAGCAGACGGAGGTCTTCACTACCGATAAGGAACGCGAGCTTATCGAAAAGATAAAGCAGATGAAAAGCCAGGTGCGGGAACAGGAAGCCGAGTTCGAGCAGAACAAGGAGATGCGCACCAAGATCACAGAAGCCCGCGAATTTCGAAAGCAGGCGTCCGATCTCCATGCAAAGGTAACTGAGGTAGCAGAACTCGCCCAGAAGCACCATGATCTGATGGTCGAGTCCTATCGCAAGGCTGACAAATCGCGCGAAGCAGCCGATGCAGCGCACAAGAGTTTTGTCGAGGCGCAGGAGTCAGCAGATTCCGAGCACAAGTTCTTTATTGCCTGCCAGAAAGAACTTCGCGATTACGATAAGGTCATATCAGGTCTGCGCAAGAAGACCAAGAAAGTCAAAGTTACAAAAGAGCAGAAAGCGGTCAGGAAAGAAGCAGAGAGCCTGTTTAAGAATTTCCGGGCCGGAGAAAAACTTACTACCGACGATATTTTACTCCTCCAGCGCTCAAAACTTATCTGATCTTTTTTTATCTCTTTTTTCTCTCCGTCAGTAATAGTTTAATAGATTTACTGCAATTTTATACTAGTAATGACGCAGGGGCGGACATTAGTCCTCAGTGTCGATCGGGACGATGATATTGGCTGGAAAGCAAAAATAGACAGCCCGGTCATTGGCCGAGCGGCGACAATAAAAGCAGCTAACACATTAGCTTTGGCTGACCCTGAGGATTCTGATGTTAACGCAATCTTCATGGCGGTCAAGATCTACGATGAACTCACCGCCAAAGGAGAGGACACTGCCATTGCGGTGATCGCGGGAAATCACCTGCACATGATCGAAGGAGATCGCCGCATAGCAGTGTCACTGGAGCAGGTAGTACAGGAAACGCAGGCAACAAACTGCATCCTGGTTTCCGATGGCGCTGAAGATGAATATGTAGTTCCCATCATCCAGTCAAAAATTCCCGTAACCAGTATAACACGGGTTATTGTAAACCAGATGCCAAATCTTGAAGGCACCTACTATATTTTAAAGAAATTATTTGAGGATCCAAAGATCTCGCGAATGATTTTCATTCCACTCGGGCTTGCGATGCTGTTGTATGCCTCAGCGTACCTGCTCGGGTATCCCGGCACAGCCACGATTATTGTCGTTGGAGTTATTGGTTGTTACCTGCTCTACAAAGGATTCGGATTCGACGAGATTGTTCACGGCGTTCTTGATGCACTACGAGTATCCCTTTCACGAGGAAGGTTCTCGTTTATTACCTACTCAACGACAATCCTTCTTGTTATCATCGGATTTACTACCGGTTTTCTCAATATCCTGAAGTATTATTCATCTGATTCGAGTCTTGGCATCCTCCTCTATCTGACAACATTCATTTATGGTTCTATCGAATGGTTGATTGTTGCCGGGCTTGTAACCTCCATCGGCATAATTATCGATGTGCATGTCAATGAGCGCGAGGCACTCGGTAAAGTGATAGTATTTCCGTTCTTTGTCACTGCTCTCGGCCTCATTCTTTACGGGGCCAGCGTGTTTATCATCATCCAAAACAGTGTTATAGATTTTCCGCTGAATGCAGCAGAGGCGCAAAGTGCTATCATGTATTCGACCATACTTGGCATCATATCTGCGGTCCTGGGAGTGGTAATCCAGTATTTTGTAAATAAGAAAATGGCAGAACTCCGCAAGCAGGAAATTATTGAAGTCATGTAAAACTCTTTTTTTGTAAATACCTCAGCTGTCGTTACCATTGTCGATTGTTTTTATGATTTGACGTTAATTGCTTTCACTTAGCGATAATCGAATATTGTGAAAAACATGAATGACCATAAAGCGCTTACGATTTGTATTTCGATAGCATACCCGAATTTTATGGATTCAGGAAGCTCGTATTGTGCATATTTGTAAATGTTACTAACGATTTCTTTTCAAAATTAACTATAATATTCAGATGGATGTGCATTCCCGGACAAGAGATAGTAATCCGGATTTTAATGTCCTTATCCAAACTGAACCAGATTAATGTGAAAAAAGAACCGGCAATAAGAATTCAGCCGTTCAATGAGATCGCATACCCGGGTTTACATTGCCCGAGGAATCAGGTAGTGACTCATATTTGTTTTCTGCAAAATAGCCCATGCCGGCAGGAAATTCTTTTACCATCGTGAAGTTTCGGGTAACCTGTGGCGTCTCAATGGTAAGACTCGGGATAGCAACATTAAATTCATGAGATGGGTACCAGTAAATCCCATTACCGTAAGAGAATGCTGCATCCTCTACAGTGAAATCTGCGCTTGAAAGATCAATGCGTTTTATCTGGGCACTGTCATAATTGAGAATCTTTAACAGCTTATTCTTGAGATCTTGTTTTCCCAGCAAAAAAAAGATGAATCGTGTGCCTTCATCAACAGAATAATTTACATGGATGGCTGCAGTCCCGTTATCAAGTCGTACAGTAACATCCTGAACCTTGAGGTAACCATAACGGTCCTCATTTGCGGCAAATGCCGGGGCGATGGTGCACAGGAGAATTATGAACAACAGCGCGATAGCACGGGCTCGCATAGCAATACACGTTTGTGAATACAACTTAAATGGTTTTGGGTGTTCCTGTGCAGAAAACTATGGATTTTCCTGAATCCGTGCCTGGAATACGGTTTGTTAAAAATAAAAATAAGATTATTTATTATGAATAAGAATAATTTCGATACTTGAAACATTGGTCTTACCGGAATCAGTATCTATGACCTCTGTTGAAGTCACAATCTCTTTCTTGGTCACACCTTCTAAAAACCGGTTTAAGGAGATCTCTGCGGTATCAACAGCCCGGGAAATTGCCTTGCCCCTTGCTTTGATGGCCACCTGGTCTGCACCATTGTTAAACTGTGTAACTACGGCAAGCACGTAGTTCATTACCGGTTTATTCCCGACGAATACTGTGTTTTCTTTCAGCGGCTGCATAGGTTTCACCTGTTCAGAGATACTTCTTTTTTACAATCAGTTCTGCATTCAGTACGCTTGCGCCGGCAGCACCACGGATTGTGTTGTGACCCATTGCAACGAAACGTACGCCCTCACGCAAGCGGCCGACGGAAACGGTCATTCCCTTTCCCCGCATACGGTCAAGACGGGGCTGGGGGCGATCGGGTTCCTCATCAAAGAAATGGACGGATTCTGCGGGTTGTGTCGGGAGTCCTTTAATCAGGGGTTTATAGGTACGGTAGGCTTTTTTGAGCGTGTCTACCGGTTCTTTGATATTTGCCCAGACTGCCATCGTATGTCCATCAATCACCGGCACACGGTGACAACTGGCGCTGACGTTGAACGAGGCATTGGTAATTTTGCTGCCCTTAAGCGTTCCCATAATCTTGAGCGTCTCGGTCTCCATCTTCTCTTCTTCTTTTCCGATATACGGGATTACGTTATCGTAGATCGCCATAGCTGCAACCCCGGAAAAACCTGCGCCGGAAATTGCCTGCATTGTTGCTACACGGAGATCGGTGAATTTGAACTGGCGGATGGGTGCAAGCGCAGTAACCATCACAATGGTAGAACAGTTTGGGTTAGTGACGATGAACCCATCCCTTCCGGCATCCTTCTGGACATCAATGAGGCCGAGATGTTCCGGATTGACTTCCGGTACAACAAGGGGAATATCTTTTTCCATCCGGTAGGAACTTGCGTTACTGCAGACCGCGATCCCTGCATCGGCAAATTCTCTTTCTACATCAACAGCAATTTCTGCTGGAAGGGCAGAAAAAACCAGATCAACACCCTTCATCGCTTTTGGCGAGGTAGGGACGACTTTTATTTTTCCAATATGTTCAGGAAATGGCGTATCAAGACGCCAGTTCACGATCTTTCCGTAGGGCTTTCCCGCGCTGCGATCTGATGCGGCAAGTGTCGATAGATTGAACCAGGGATGTTCCGCAAGGAGTTCAACAAATCGCTGACCAACCGCACCCGTTGCTCCGAGCACTCCAACATTGATCATAGGTGTCAGGTCCTGTTTGTATGTTTTTCCCGTTTGTGATGATGGCGGGTTGTAAAATCCC
Organism: Methanoregula sp.; assembly: GCA_041645435.1. NCBI lineage: Archaea > Methanobacteriati > Methanobacteriota > Methanomicrobia > Methanomicrobiales > Methanoregulaceae > Methanoregula > Methanoregula sp. The sequence continues at coordinate 705,846 of JBAZQB010000001.1, read as the reverse complement.
ATTTCACCTGTGATAATAAAAACATTGTTTTTTAATATTTTGCTTAAACAATCTAAAAAAATTTATTTTATTTTATACCATATGTATTATGATCCGGCCAAAAAATACGAAGATAATGTCAGATACGGTTTACAAAAATCATCATCTGTTCCTCAGTGGGAAGAGATTCCCGAAAACCATAGAATAAATAACCGCGTATACTTGAATATAAGTTCCCTTAAAAAAAGGACCGGAAATTATCTCCGGTTTTAATCCATGTGAATAGCTTCTGCCGGACAGACATCGACACAAGTCTGGCAGTCGACGCACATATCCTTGTCCACTTTGGCCTTTTCGTTATCCATGGCTATTGCCGATGCAGGGCATTCACTCACACAGGTTTCGCATCCGGTACACTTGGTAATATCAACGACTGCTACCAACTCGTTCACTCCATCGTATATGTTTTACAAAAGACAAAAAAAGGGTTTCGATTGTACATTCTTATGATTCTTTGAAAAAAAGGGTTATTTTTTGAGATTGAGCACATCGCTCATGCCGTAGATACCCGGTTTTTTACCCACAACCCACCGGGCTGCATGGAGGGCCCCGCTTGCAAAGACGGAACGATCGGACGCATGGTGGGAGAGTTCAATTGTTTCAAAATTCTTTGAGAACATGACCTTATGATCTCCGACAATATCGCCACCACGGATGACATGTACCCCGATCTCATTTTTCCGTTCCGTCATACCTTCGCGCCCGTACTGCTTCTGGCGGGGACCTGCCTCTTCTTCAAGGATCTGCAGGATTGTCTTTGCCGTGCCACTCGGTGCATCCTTCTTATTCCGGTGGTGCGCCTCAAAAACCTCGATATCATAGTCTTTGAGCAGCTTTCCGGATTCCCTGACAAGCTGCCAGAAGATATTTACCCCAACTGAAAAATTGCTGGATATCACTGCAGGCACGGCGTTATGGATTGCCCCTTCCATGACTGCACGTTGCTCGGGAGTAAAGCCCGTTGTACCAACAACAAGTGCAACGTTATTTCGCGCTGCCATCTTCACGTTCTCGACAGCTGCAACCGCAATGGTAAAATCGATCAGCACATCAGCTTTTGTCGATTTCAAGAGTTTTTCTGCATTTTTCGCTTCAACAATTTCAGTTCCAAAAAAAGAACTGGGTTTGAGGTTAATTCCACCAACCAGTTCCAGATCTGAGGACTCGTTGACCATCCTGCCGATCGTTTGCCCCATCCTTCCCGAGGCCCCGCACACAACTACTTTGATCATGATTCAGATTACCTCGTCCGTTTTGCGGTTACAGGTTTTTTTGCTCCGGTTATCGGTTTTGCCGGTTTCTTAGCGGTTACCGCGCGTTTTGCACCGGATTGTGCGGGAATTGTAGCCAGCACTTTTTTGAGTTGTTCTATCTTTTTTATATCCAGTTCATCAAGGGGAAGGCGCACAGGCCCGCCCGCCATGCCCAGCAGTTCCACGGCTTTTTTCACCGGAATGGGGTTGGTGTCGATGAACATCGACCGGAAGAGCGGGGACAAGGCAAAATGCAGGACAAGTGCCTTCTGATAATCGCCATGTTTCATGGCTTCATACATGGCCACCATGCGCCGGGGATCCACATTCGCAGCAACGGATATTACCCCAGAACCTCCGAGGGCCATGATCGGGAGGGTGATGTTGTCATCGCCGGAGATAACAGCAAATTCATCATCCTGCGTATCTTCAATGATTCTTGAGATCTGGCTGATATTGCCACTGGCTTCCTTGATAGCAACGATATTCGGGTGCCGGGCAAGCTCGGCAACGAGATCGGGTTCAAGATTCTGGCCGGTTCTTCCCGGAACATTATACATAATGACCGGAATATCGATATCCGCCAGTTTTGTATAATGCTTGATGAGCCCGGAACGGTTTGGCTTGTTGTAATACGGACTGATGACAAGCACCCCATCCGCACCGATGTCCTTTGCAGCCTTTGTCAACTTTACCGCTTCTGCTGTGTTGTTGGATCCGGTGCCGGCGATTACCGGAATCCGGCCCTTGACCTTATCGACGGTAATCTCGATAACCTTCTCGTGCTCCTCAAACGTAAGCGTTGCAGATTCACCCGTCGATCCACACGGAACAATCCCATGAATACCACAGGAAAGAAGAAACTCAATGTTGCGTTCAAGACCCTGAATATCAAGGCCCATCGCAGAGTTTCGTTTAAAAGGGGTAATAATTGCCGGAAGGACACCTTCAAACATGAAATAGGTTATGAGCGTCTTTTGGTATTTATTTTTCTTGTGATGTAGCCGGCGACGCGGTTCCGGACACGCTTGCTTTCGATAATTGCTGAAGCACCCAGTTGTACCTTGTTCTCATCGAAGTTGTTCGTGAAGTACTCTCGCTGCTTGGCCAGAATTGCGGTACCGAGGTTTTTAATGTATGACGGTTTGATTCCCATGTACGATTCCTCAAAGTTCTATACGTTAAATGCGGTTTGAACAGATAATAATATTGTTTGCAACGACGACAGGATCCTCGCCAAAAATATGGATAATTCCCGGTTTATTTTTCCCGCCAGTATCATAAATAATATCAGGTACACCGTCGTTGCAGCTGGATGCAATACCCCAGTCCATTGTGCTTATTCCCGGAGCTTTCCGGGTGTGATCCAGGGGTATGCATTCCAGGAGCATCGCTTCAAACACGGCAAGCACGTTTTCTGAGAACCTGATGGTCGCGGCGCTCCGTATGCATGGATCGGACTTCATTGCTGTCAGAATGATACGCGCGCAGGGTTCATCTGCACCAAACGCGCATGGATGGAGGGCAGTAACTTTCCCGTCAGAGATGACCATCCCACCCGGAACCGCCGCAACTCCGTTACTATCCCGTGCCCCTGGTATTGCATACCCGACAGAAGCCCCACTTTCCGGAACGAGTTGGATACTCATCGAGTCTTTCAGGTAAGTGACTGCCAGCTCAAGCCGGTTAAGAATCTCATTTCGTTGATGTGCCGGATTGTGCATGCCAGTAAGAAAATGGGTGGGACGAGCCTTAATGATGTCTCATAATTGCACCCAACCCGCGCAGAAAATCGGTTAAGCCTATATCCTTCTGCAACGAAAATTTAGCTGATGGATGCCCGACTTCTTGATGTGATCATAGGTTTAATTGCCTTTTTGATCCTGATTGCATTGCTTGCCGTATTACCCCTGGTGATGACTGCGAGTATCGCTTACATTGCAGCAATAATTGTCTTTATCCTCTTTCTTTCCGGAGCAGGATATCTCGTTAACGAGAAGATTGCTTAGGTGGCATCGCAGATTGCTCCCCGGTCTTTTTGAAAGAATCCTTTGACCGGTCTCTCTTTTTAGCCTTGTAATAACTGAGCGGGTGGTTGACCTTTTCACATAAGGCATCGCTGTGAATACACAGCCCGGTTGTGCGCATGGCTGCACAGGCTGGAGTAGTGTACTCAGTTCCCGACCCTCCCCTGCCGGTAATATGTTCAACCTGGTACATGGTCTTTTCAAGATCGAAATCCGGTGATCGGGCATAGAGCTGGCCAATCGCATTGGCATCCATGCCAATCGTGTGGAGATAGGTAGTAAGAGCAAAGCGGCCGGCATGGGTAAGATTTGTACCCGCAGTGAGCGCTGTAATAAGTGCCTGCATACAGGGAGGAAATGAACTCTCCTCAACAGCACCGAACTGCTGGAGCATCTTTTCCTGGTACACTTTTTTGAGCTGGGCAACATTGGGTGCGAGTTTTTCGCAGATTGAGGAGGGGACCTTTCGCGGGAGATCCCTGCGCAGGAGTACGCGGATGCGTTCCCGGAGCAATTCGTATCGTTCATCCTTTTTTATATCCACAAAACCATGTTCAAGCCTACGGTTTACCAGATTAAACCGGTCCTGGTGAAGGGGTGCAACCAGTTCGACATAATCGACAAGCGGAATACGGTCTTTTGTTATCTGGATTCCCAGCTCATGTGCAATCGCAATACATAAGCGGGAGTATTCACCATCACCATGGTAATTCTGGTTCCACTCTTCTTCATTGACAAGAAAAAAATACGCCCGCTCTGCCTCGTAGCGCGTGAGCCGGTCAATGAGTGTTTTGTCATGAACACAGGAGACAATGATCCGGGCAAGAGCATACCCGGCAATTTCATCATCGGCCGAACCGGTAATTTCCGGAACAATGGTTTTTTTTATGGTGATAGCATCCTGGATGCGATCGAGTGCGCGTTCAATCAGTGCCTCGCCTTTTTTATCCGTAAACAGAAAATCCAGCGATGAAAAGCGACCCTTGATATGGTCCTGGGCTTTTTTTAAAAAGGGAAAATGGGAAAGTTCCTTTGCAGATGGGGAAAAATCCATCAATCAGCCTCTATCCGGGGTGCAAGGAGGTATTCGACATGCCCGTTGCCACCGGCAATGTCAAACGAGAACCTTACCGGGTGATCAATACCCAGGTAAATTTCAACCTCTGCGGCCCTGGCCATAACTTTTCCCATGTCTTTTAAATAATCAAGGGAAAAGAGCGAGCGGGCCTCAACGGGGGTGAGGGATTTGAGTTCATCCTTTGAGAACTCGCGCCGTATATGATCGGTATCTCCTTCAGCAACCAGGTAAAAGGTCTGGTCTTTTACGTTAATTCCAAGCGCGATCTTATCGGATATTACCGCTGCCGCTTTCATGGCATTGTTAAAATCATCGCCGGCAATCACGATCTTTCCCGGAAGACTGATGGTCGGGGGGTTGGGATCCTTTCGTATGGTATTCACATCAAGGAGCGTAATCGAGTAGTGGTATCCATGCACTGAAACCGACATCTTCTGGGCATTATCCCCAAGTTCAAGGCTGATCAAGTCGCCCTTTCCTGCCATGCCAAAGATATTCTTCATTTTGGATATATCAATGCCAATCTGGCTGTTTGTCGCGCTGAATGAATCGAACGCTTCTTTCTTGAGCGTAAGGCCGATCATCGCAACATTCGCGGTATCAACAGCCCGCGTGGATATACCATTCTCGTCCGTATGCAGCCGGCACTCCGGGATGAGAGCCGAGATCGCATCGATGAATTCCCTGAAAATATCTGCATCAATCGTAGCTTTTAACATCGCGTACCCCTTAACAATCTATCTTATACAGTATATCGTCATACTTTAATTATAGCGTTTTGGGTTTAACCCGGACTTGTATAGGGGAACGATACAGACAATGGGTTCACAATGGGGACAAGATAAAACATATCTTCGGTCAAAACACGAAGGCTACCGTTCACGGGCAGCCTATAAGCTGATGGAAATCCAGAAAAAATTTGCAGTCATACGACCGGATGACAACATCGTAGATCTTGGTGCGGCCCCCGGAAGCTGGCTTCAGATTGAACGGACACTTACGGATGCCCGTATCATTGGTATTGATCTCAACCCGATAGCGGAACTTGAGGGTGTTGAAACAATTGAAGGCGATATCAATGATCCCGCGGTTGTAGAGCAGGTCAAATCAAGTCTGGGTGTTGTAAGTATCGTACTTTGCGACGCGGCACCAAAACTCTCCGGTCACAGGAGTTACGACCAGGCACGGATTATTGAGCTGAATGAGCAGGCACTTGCATTTGCCTGCAAAGTCTTAAAACCGGGCGGCAATTTTGTGGTGAAATCATTCCAGGGGACGGACTTTCCTGAATTCTATGCGGACTGCAAGACAAAATTCTATGCCGTGAAAACCTGCATGACCCAGTCCACCCGGAAAGGGAGCACCGAGCTCTATATTGTTGCAAAAAACTTTATTGGCTGAACAGTATCATGACCCTCAAAGACCCCTTCAATCGCCCGGTGAGCAACCTGCGGATCAGTCTTACCCCGAAGTGTAACCTCTCCTGCATATACTGTCACCGGGAGGGGGAAAAAGCACCAAAAGAACCACTGTCCGCCGGGGAACTCGCAGAAATATTACGCGTGGGTGCACATTTCGGTATCCGCAGCGTGAAATTTACCGGAGGGGAACCCATGCTCCGGCCGGATCTTCTGGAGATTATCAGGTCTGTTCCTGATGGTATGGAATCATCGATAACTACCAATGGTACCTGTCTTGCAGCACTTGCCGCTGATCTCAAGCAGGCAGGAATGCGCAGGGTAAATGTGAGTATCGACAGCCTGAACCATGATACCTACAAAAAAATTACCGGTACGGACAAACTTGATGATGTGCTGGAAGGCATTACCGCAGCACTGGAAACGGGACTCACACCGGTAAAACTGAACATGGTTGTACTTGCCGGTATCAACGATCATGAGATCGATGATTTCCTTGCGTTTGTCCGGGGAAACCGGAATCTTGTTCTCCAGTTGATCGAGCTGATGCACTTCAATGAATGCACCAATCATGGCGATCTCAATATTCTTGAAGACTCACTTGCTGCCCGTTCAAAACAGATCATTACCCGGAGGATGCATCACCGGAAAAAATACTGCCTTGACGGGGCAGAAGTGGAAGTTGTCCGCCCGCTGCATAATACTGAATTCTGTGCGTTCTGCAATCGCCTCCGGGTGACTTCTGACGGGAAACTCAAACCCTGCCTTCTTCGTACGGATAATCATATTGATATCCGCGGGAAGAGCGGTAAGGAGCTTGAAGCATTGTTTGAAAAAGCAGTCTCGTTGCGCGAACCTTTTTACAAATAGTGGCTCTGTTTAAACCCCATGAACCCTTAAGGTCACACTTAACTCTGAAAATCGTTTTTGTAACTATCCCCTGTCTCATGTGCTTACCGAGACACGGCAGGGCAGGGTGGTTTTAGTAACTTTTAGTCACTAAATCACCTCGTGGCGCCCTTTCGTGATATCAGACCTCTTCCTTAGTTGGGGGCATAAGGGCATCAGCCTCCATAATTTCGACTAAAAACAGTGATGTGCCCAGTCTTTTCCACCAATGGTAAGTTTTTCACACAAATCGATCTCGCATTTACGGCAATATATTTACAATGCCGTAACGAACTTGTTGCTATGCAGGATGAAAATGAATTTCTGGCGGTCCTCAACCACCTGTATGAAAAATCACTCATGCTCCACGATACCGGAAGTTTCAACAAGACGCTGTATTTTTTCTTTATTGACGCGTTAGCTCATATTGACTATACCGCAAGCATCTATGCTTATCATTATGAATCCCCGAAAAATATCATGGGTGGAGAATATCTCCGTTGGCGTATAGATGAAGAAAAAAAAGGAGACCGGAGTAAATTTAAAGGATTTATCAATTGGCTGCGGGAAACCAGACCGGAGAAATTTGCAGCCTTACCATCATTATGGCAGATGATCTACAATTCAGAAGATCCAGCCAGTTACCGGAGTTTCCGTATTGTGCCAGATCCTAACAGTAAAACACCACTGTCCGCTGATTTTTTCTACATCCTCATAGACGAATTTTTTGACCAGGATTTTTTAAAGAGCCTGTACAATGATGCTTCACTCTCGACATTATTCGTAACATATTCCGCCAGTCATTAATTGCAGGTTACCCTATGACAGATGTCAGCCGTATTTGTTCAGACCTCGTAAAAATTAATTCGGAGAATCCGCCTGGCAGGACTGATGAGGCCTGTGAATATATTCAGGCGTTCCTTACCGGCATTGGTATTGAATCAGACATATCGGGTAATGCACAAGGGATGTGCAACCTTGTCACCCGCGGGCTTCGAAAAAAACTTCTCCTCTGTGGACATGTGGATGTCGTCCCCGCTCTTGACAGTGGCTGGACCCATCCCCCGTTATCCGGCATTATTGATGACGAGTATGTGTACGGCCGGGGAACAACTGATATGAAAGGTGGTTGTGCTGCCATCCTTTCTGCCTGTGAAACGATTGCCAATAAAAACGATGAGATCCCCGCCACCCTTGCTTTTGTGTGTGATGAAGAGACCGGGGGAGAGAACGGAATTCGGAGGCTTCTGGCGGATAATGCCATCTCTCCCGGTGACTGCATTATTGCAGAACCTACACCCACACGGCACCCAAATATCGGCCAGAAAGGTCTGATGCGGCTTGATATGCAGTTTACGGGAAAACCCGCCCATGGGTCGCTCTATCCTGCAGTCGGGGTCAGTGCCATCATGGAAGTGATGGATTTTCTCGAATATGTCAGAAGTCTGCATGATCGGGAGTATCCCGTAGATGAACACTTAAAGGAGATTATCAGCCAGTCCTCCGGTGTGCTTGCACAGGAATTTCATATCCATGACGTTAGTAATATCCTAAAGAATCTCACATTTAACCCGGGAATCATTTACGGCGGTGAAAAATCCAATGTGGTAGCACAGCACTGCGATCTGGAACTGGAATTCCGGATCCCCTGGGGCTGCAGGATTAAGGATCTTATCGCCGACATTTCGGTTCATGCAGGAAATGGCCGGATTGTGACACAGGAATCCCACGACCCCTCAATAACCAGTCCGGAATGTCCGCTTGTTTCACGAACGTGTGAAGCAATACAGGAGATCTATGGGGGAAGGGTGTTTCCCATTGTGCAGTGGGCGGCAAGCGATGCACGGCATCTCCGGAAATACGGGTTCAATGTCATTGAGTATGGCCCTGGTGAACTGACCCTGCTGCATGCCATCGATGAACGCGTACAGGTTGAGTCGCTGGAGAAGGCTGCTGCCATATACCAGACGGTAATGCAGAAGTATGTGTAGTATAAAGTATCAGAAAAAAAGAATCATTCAATAGTAATTTTAGACTTGATCTCCTTTACCTGTTTTTTCAGCTGAACCTCCAACACGCCGTTCCTGAACGTGGCCTTCACCCCGCCTTCGCTGACCGGTTTGGGCAGTGGGATGACCCGGCTCATTGAGCCAAACTGGCGCTCGTGGAGGTAATAACCCTCCTTCTCTTTTTTCATCTCCATTGTCCGCTCGCAGGATATCCGGAGCGCCCGCGGGTTGATCAGATCAAGGGAGATATCCTGTTTTGTGATACCGGGCATCATGTCCACGGTCACGATGACTGTATCATCGTGTTCGGTGACATCGACATGCATATGGCCCTGGGGAACAATAGCTAATTCTCCCGTATCGCCTGCGGGCAAAAGCGGCACACTGCCCGGTTCCCCCATCTGGTGGAACATGGAATCCATATATGCCCGCATATCATCAAGTTCATCAAAAATTGACCGGTTTCTTCGCCACATACATTTTCCTCGTCTTTATTCCAGACGAAAAGCCACATCGTCCGGTGTGTGTTCAACGACAATACTGGTGCAGGATCCTGGGTTTACCCGCTGGCCCGCGAGTAGGTGTCAGCCATCCGGTGTGCGATTGGGTCCCAGAGGAACTGCCGGTCGACCTTCGAACGTCCCCGCCTTCCGAGTACTTCTGCATTACCGGGATCATCAATCATAGTCCTGATCCCCCAGGCGAGCGAACCGGATTCCGGCTGCACCTTGATTCCATTGACGAATGTGTCGATGTTCTCTGACAGGCCTCCGACATCACAGGCAACAACCGGTTTACCCGCACTCCATGCTTCGAGAAGCACAAGACCGAACGGTTCGTTGCGGCTTGGGATTACGACAAGATCGCATGCATTCAGCAGACGAATATACTCCGAATCCGGAATATAGCCAACGAAATTCACTGGGAGATCCCATGCCCGCTCCTGGAGGAACTGCCGCATACCCCCGTCACCGGCCACAATCACCTTCGCATCCCAGCGGTGCTGGCATACATTACGGATCGCGTCGATGAACAGGTCCGGCCCTTTCTGGTAGACCAGCCGCCCGATGAACAGGATAAGCGGGGCATAGGGGTGGATCCCGTATGTTCGTTTCACATCACCGGGATCGAGATTGGACCGGTACTGGCGCGGCACGATACCATTGGGAACCACATCGCACTTCCAGTCGGGCACATTGTAGAGATGCATAATTTCGTTTTTCATGACCGTTGACACAGCGGTCACCCGTTTTGCAATCAGACCACCATACCATTCCTTACCCGAGACTTCGCAGAATTCCCACCAGTCTCCGAACTGGTTGCCGTTTCTCCCATATTCGGTAGAATGGAACGTGAGGATCGTATCCCGATCCTGCAACCGGTGGAGCGCCGGGATCGGGTGCCAGTCATGGAAGTGAAGGATATCAAATTTCACTTTTTTATCGAACTGATGGAATTGCTCGACCATCTGGTTGCTCATGTCCTCGCAGTAGTGCACCGTATTACTACCCTGCGGCCGGCAGTAATGGTACGTGACTCCGTTGATTACCTGATCCGGCATTCCTCCACGGGTGAAGTAGTGTACTTCGTGATTCTTTGCAAGGGTCTCTGCGAGGTTGGTTGCTGCGCTTGCAAGACCGCCCACGCGCTCGGCATACATCGACTCCCAGCAGAAGAATGCTACGTTAAGTGACTCCATAACAACTCCTTTCGTTCATTTATCTCTTTCAACAGTTCCTGCCGGTCTGTACAGCCTTTCACGGTTCCGGCCAGTTTTTCATCGTCCAGTGTATGTTCGATCCAGTGGGCAATATCTCCCCGTTCCTGGTGATACGCGATTGAGTCGGCCGGCACTACCCGGAGCAGATCGTAGAACTGGTCGAGACTATATGCTGCATACCCGACATAACCGGATGGCGAGGCAAAGTGGAACGCCTCCTCCGGTGTCAGGGTTCGCAGCGTCTTTGCGGATCGCCGGTTCTTCATCACCCGTATGTTCCGTTTCTCAAAGTCCGCAAGGATCGCCATGTATGTCCGAAACGCATCCTCGGCCTCATGGTGGCTAAAATAGTTGTGCACCTCGCCGCAGGTGCCGTACTTGGAGGCCATGTAATAGAAGTGGTCACTGGTGGTGAGATACCGCCAGATGGATTTGTCCTTGGCAAAGACCGCCGCTTTCTGAATCGCCGAGTAGGCAGTGTGCTGCCGCTCGTTGCCCATCCAGGCCGATGCATCCTTCTCGATATCAGCCCACGAGATCGTATCACAGACATCGATCGTGCCGACCGGTGCTTTCTGCAGCAGGGTCTCTGTCGGCAGGACTGTCGTTACCCCCCGTCTCTCCAGCTCGGCGGGCAGGTGGGAGAGGAAATTAAAGATGCCGGTCTCTTGCCAGAAGTGCTCCCCAAAGGTCTCGTAATCCAGAAAGATATTGGTAACATCCCCGGTTGTGCCGGCCAGCCAGTCAGCATAAGTATCCGCGGTCAGTGGGTACTTGTCCCAGCCCATGTTGGCAAACCGGAATGCGATATCATCGGAGAGCTGGATGTCACGAAGGAGAACGGGCATATCATAGCAGGTATAGATATGGTGCGGACTGCGCCAGCTGAGAACCCGGTCTACACCTTCGGTGAAGATGCCGGCATAGCCCATCTCTTTTACGTGGGTGGCGATCTGGTTGTTGAAGGTGAACTCGGTATTTTCAAAGACGGTGGGCCGGATCTTGAAGAGATCATACATCAGGTCGGTGTGCATGCCGGCCTGGTTGATGAACTCCGACTTGTCGCCAAAACAGCCGGCGATGCTGTGATAATAGGTCTGCCCGAGCAGCTCGCAGTTCTTGTGCCGTGCAACATGGTCAAAGAGGTCCAGCACATCCGGTTGCCATTTCTCCAGCTGCTCGATTAAGGTTCCGGAGAATGAGAACGCACAGTGGAACCCTTCATCCAGTTTTTCAAGGATTATCCGCGTGGCTGGCATGTAACACTTTTCTGTGACCCGGTCCAGCACCTCCCGGTTCAGTTCATCAAAATAGAGGTCATATAGATCTTTTTTCTTCTTCTTCGGATCCGGCGAGAAGTGCCGGTTGAGCCGGAATGGCTGGTGCACTTCAAAGCCAAAACAGACGTCAGGCATCAGCGGGGTACCTCATTATTCATCCGTTCATTTTTGTCCATTTCGGCCAGATTATTTTCAGGAGGATGTTTTAGCGAAATGTGTTCTCCTTCAATACGTGCCCCGTTATCAATAATCACGGATTTTCCGTTCATGCCCATCGAAAGATGGGAATAATGCACCCAAAGCGCTGCCTTTTTTTGTGTTATTTCCTTCTGTTCCATGTCAGATCCCATTCCTCTTTCCGTCATTTCCGTTGCTTATATCGTCATACTCATGTATTCCCTCAACCATCAGGTTCAGGCATCCGTCGTCCCTTCTCCGATATCTACTAAGAGATGCCGGATATCTATCCAGATGATCAGTTCGTGCCGCTCGTGCTCCTTTTCCTTGATCTTCTTTTTGATGATACCAAGGATCGCTGCGTCTTCGCGCCCCCCGGAGGCCGACGTGGAGTCAATATCGCTCCGCTCGAAGGTGGAGACCGCGAGGACATCGTCTACTAAGATACCGGTTTTTGCCTTTGTGATCTTTTCATCCAGGACAATGATCCTGCTGCTCTCAACGGGAAGATCCGATTTCTCGAGTATGTTGAGGCGCTCCTTGAGATCAATTATGGTGGTGATCTCACCCCGGAGGTCGATGATGCCCATCATATAGGAAGGGGTGTTAGGAAGCTTGGTGATGGATGTGTACTCCACCACTTCCCGCACATCGAAGAGATCAACTGCGTAGTGCTCTTTTCCGAGCAGGAACTCAACCACCTGGAGCATACCCGCCTGGTGTTGATCCTTTCTCTTCAGGACCATCTCCGACTGGATCGCTGCTGATCCGGAGGGGGAGTTTAACTCCTCTTTTTCACCTGCTGTTTTTGCCATGGGAATACCCTCCGTCATCAGACCCTGAACCGCGAGACTTCTTTTGTCACCTTGTCAACGATATTGTTGACATTTGCCACCACCTTGGTGATCTGGTCAATTGCTGCACTGGACTCTTCGCTTGCAGCAGCTGCATCCGTTGCCTCCCTCGTGGTGTTCTGCATCAGTCCGCCCACCTCATTGACACTTGCAGTGACTTCCTCAACCGATGCAGCCTGCTCTTCTGCAGCAGCTGCAACGTCGCTCACATTCTGGCTGATCTTGTCGATTGAAGAGACGATCTTGGTGAAACTGGAAAGTGTCTCGTGCAGGGCTTCACTGCCTTCCCGGACTCCGGTATTAGCTGATGTGACCGCGTCAACTGCATTTAACGTCTGTTTCTGGAGATTATCGATCATCCCGGCAATGCGCTCGGCTGATGCCCGGGATTCAACCGCAAGGGATTTGACTTCGGTTGCAACGACTGCAAATCCGCGTCCTGCATCACCGGCACGGGCCGCCTCGATCGCGGCGTTGAGGGCGAGGAGGTTCGTCTGGTTTGCAAGGTCCGTGATCAGGTTAACGATCTCGCTGATCTTATCCATCTGGTCCTTGATCTCACCGATGATCTGGTTCACGTCATTGGAGGATTTGGTGATGCCCTGCATGCCCTGTTCGGTCTTCTGGGCAAGTTCCATGCCTTCCTTGCTGAAATTTGTCGTGTCCTGCACGATCTTTGCTACCGCTTCAGACTTGGTTGCCACATCCTGGATCGTGTGAGAGAGATCTTCCATTGCCTTCTGCACCTGTTCGATACCCTGCGTGGCCTTCTCCGCATTGACACTGACACCGCTTGCATTCTTTGCAACCTGCGCAGAACCCGCGGAGACTTCCTCAACACTGGCGTTGGCCTCTTCAGCGCTTGCGGCCAGGTTACCGACCTGCTGATTGATGACCGACAGTGATTTCGAGACCTCAATGCCGATGTTGTTCAGTGCCTGCTTGAATTTGACGAAGTCACCCTGCACATTGAGTTTCTCGTCAACACGTGCCGTAAAGTTGCCCTGTGCATATTCATTGGATACCCGCATCGCTTCATTCACCGGGCCGACTACGGAATCAAGGGTCTTATTGACTCCGGCAACAATCTCCCAATACCCGCCTTTGAACTTGTCGGCATTCCCGCGGATAGAGAGTTTTCCTTCGACCGCTGCCTTCGAGAGCATATTGGATTCAGCGACCAGGGCGCGGAGCGATTCGGTGGTAGTCCGGAGGGCAGGCCCGATCTCGTCCTGCGCATCTTTAGACTGTACATCTACGGAAAGATCGCCGTCAGCGATCTTCTTCATGGCCCCGATTACCACGTTCTGGAGGTCATCAGAGAATGTGTCCATGGTTCCTGCCATGTCACCGATCTCATCCTTGCGGTTCATCTTCAACCGGTTGCCAAGATGGCCTTTTCCCAGCTCCTTAAGGTTGGTCGCAACCAGATCGATTGGTCCGGTAATGCTCTTGGAAAGGTACAGCGCAATGCCGATCCCTGCGATTATGGCAACAATGGTTGCAATAATCATCATCATGCCGCTACTTGCGGCTATCGCATCACTAGCATTATCGAGTTTCTGAGCTTCTTTGACATTCACTTCAAGCAGCGCCTTATATGCGGCAACAGTGTCTGTCCGTGCATTGATCAAAGGAGATCCGGCTAAAAGAGATGCATCGACTGCTTTCTGGTCATTGGCATCGGCAGCTTTGAAGTTCTTGTCCAGTTCTGCAAGGAATAGTGGATAGCTGGCATCAAATTTTGCCAGATTGATCTTCTCTTCTTCCACAAGATACGTGGCCCGGTAGGCATCCATCTGCGTCTTGATATCTGATTTCATCAACTCAACCGTTGCGACAGTGGCAGGTCGAGCTGCAGGTACAAAGTCATACCGGTAGACTTCTGCCCGTATCTGCTGGAAATCAGCAGCTACTTTTCCCAACTGGTCAATTGGAACCGTCCGATCATTGTACATGCTCGCTGTGTTCGTACTCATGGTTTGCAGACTAGTGTACCCGACTACTGCCACAATAGCGAGAAGGAGGATTACCACCAGGAATCCCCCGATCATTTTCTTTCCGATTTTCATATCATCAATGAAACTCATACACTTCCTTCCTCCTTCATGTTCCCCAATTCCCCGGTCCGGCGATATCCCCTCTTACGAAAGGGCGGTTTTTCGTTCTCCCCCGGTCGGTTCCTGCCAGGGAGGTGCCAGTTCCGGCAGGTTGCCGTATGCAGACGAATACATAACATGGGGTATAGACTCTTCCCTAATTGTCAAATTATGAAACAAAAATTGAAACAATGATGACGAGGCACAAAAATTAATGGGAGATTCTGATCTCATCCTTGTTTTATATTCAGCCCCGTTATCGGGAAAAATGCTTTTTGCATTTATGCCCATCGAAAGATTGGAGTAATGCATCCAGAGTGCTGCATTTTTTTGTAACAGCTCTTTTTGTTCCATACCAGATCTCTGAGGTCTCCCATTCCCCGGGCTGACAATATTCCCTTTCACGAAATGGTGTCTTTTATCGTTCTCACCACGCTTTGTCCCTATCGTCTTTATGCCAAACAGACACTAGGCAGATTCTTGTTGATTCTCTGGCCTGTCAGATTCCGGAGGATACCGGGCCTGATTGCCGCACCCTATTAAGGGGTGATTCGTATTGTATCTATGCATAATATAAATATATTTGAATGCATGGCATTGGTGCATGGCATATGCGCTATCTTTTTATAGTAAGAATACAGTGAAGCATATCTAATGGCAGTAAATAAATTCCCGGATGAGGTTGATGCCATCAGGAAACTGCTTGCGAATAATACGGATGGGCTCAGTATCAAGGCAATCGCAACCACGCTGGGTATGAACCGGAACTCGGTTGCCAAGTATCTCGATATGCTCCAGATGCTGGGAAGGGTCACGGTCAGGCAGTATGGATCTGCCAGGATCTATACGCTTGCAAACAAACTGCCCGCAGCAGCAGTTCTAAAAATCGGAAAAAACAATGTCCTCATATTCAGCCAGGGCCTCATTGTTATCGATATTAATGAACCGTTCCGGGAACTCCTTCAGGTGCCTAAAAAAGATCTCATAGGAAAAACAGTTGAACAACTGCCGTTTTTTCTGGAATCGCACCCGGACCTGTCCCATCTCATCCGTGATGGCCTGAAAGGCAAAGAGATCCGGATTTCTACGGTACTGGTGCTTCCGGATCGATCCCTGCCGGGCACATTCATCTTCAGCCCGGTCTTTTTTGAAAACGGGGATCCCGGCGTTGCCCTTATTGCTGATATAACAGCTGGCACCCAATATCCCACTCACCCGGAAACCGGTGCTGAACGGTTGCTTGTTGAAATGGATGAGGTAGAATATATCTGCCGTTTCAAACCGGACGGAACACTCACCTACATCAACTTGACTTATGGTAAGCTGCTGCAGAAGCCAATAACCGATCTGCTCGGTCATGAGTGGCGGCCAGCGGTTCCCGACAGCGAGTATAAAAAAATCAAAAACTGTCTCTCCACACTGAATCCTGCCCGCCCGGTTGCATCACTGGAATTCAAGGTGATTACTCCTATGGGGGAATCAAGGTGGCAGCGATGGAAATTCCGGGAGATATTCAACCCGGATGGCCAGACTACCGGGTACCAGGGAACAGGCCTTGATATCACTGAGATAAAAAAACTTGAAGAGAAAGTCAGCAGAGACGCAGATGAACTGGAGAAGATAATCCGGCAGCACAAGATCGAGATCCAGGAGTTAAATAAACAGATCTATACCGATATTTCCAATCGCGAGAAAGCTGATTTTCAGCTCCAGTTTACCCAGTTTGCGATGAACAATGCTTCGTACATGATCATCTGGATCAGTCGCGAGGCCCGGTTTGTGTATATGAACAAGAAAGCCCGGCAGGTATTGGGATACTCCTACCGTGAACTGGTTGTAAAAAATTTTACGGATCTTCTTGCCGGAAGCCTCCTGTTGACATGGGACGAGATCTGGGAAACCACCCGTCAGAATCATCAGTACATATTCGAAACCGCAATAAAGACCCGCGAAGGGCGCGATATCCCGGTTGAGATTGTTCTCAATTACCTTGAGTTTAAGGAAAAACAGTACTGCTGCTGTTTTGCAACCGACATCACCGGGCGCAAAAAAGCCGATGATACCATACGGAAGATCGGGCGGGAATGGCAGACGACATTCGATGCTATTACTGATGTGGTTTTCCTGCTCGACTATAAGGGACGGATTGTCCGGTACAACCGTGCCTTTGAAACATTTATCGGAAAACCAGCAGATGAGATTGATGGCAGGTATTGTTACGAGATCCTGCATGGTACCGTCTACCCGATCGAGGACTGCCCGAACGTGAAAGCACAAAAAAGCCGGCAGCGTGAGACCCTTGAACTGAAGATCGGTGACCAGTGGTTTGTTGCTGCGGTTGATCCGGTTTTTTCTGATAGTGGTGAATTTTCCGGAGCTGTTCACCTCCTTGTTGACATCACTGCGCGCAAGCTGGCCGAAGAGGCGCTGCGAAAAAGCGAAGAAAAATTCCGTAACGTGTTCGACTGGGCAAACGATGCCATTTTGTTGCATACCCTGACTACAGATGAGTTACCCGGCCGGTTCATTGACGTGAACCAGGTTACGTGCCGCATGCTCGGATATAGCCGTGAGGAGCTGCTCACCATGGGTCCCCCTGAAATTATGCCCCCGGAACTTCATCCCATGCTCGGAGAGATAATCCGTCAGGCAGAATTCAAGGAATCACTCCTTTTTGAGACCCGGCTCCTGCGAAAGGATGGCACGACCATCCCGGTCGAATCCAGCGGTCACCTGGTTACCTACGATGGGAAGAGGATCTGGCTTTCCCATATTCGTGATATTACTAATCGTAAACTGGGAGAAAAGGCATTGCGCGAATCACGCCAGATCCTGGAGGCCATACTTAATTCCATCACCGTCCGGGTCTTCTGGAAGGATAAAAACTCAGTTTATCTTGGCTGCAATACTGCGTTTGCCCGCGATGCCGGCTTTAATAAACCGGAGGATATTATCGGCAAGGATGATTATGCAATGGGCTGGCGTGATCAGGCCGATATGTACCGTAATGATGACCGGGCAGTAATTGTGAGCGGAATACCAAAACTCCTTTTCGAAGAACCGCAGACCTCATCGACTGGTGAAAGAATTCAACTCCTGACAAGCAAAGTTCCGTTGCGGGATGCCGGGGGAGAGATCATCGGCGTGCTGGGAACGTATCTTGACATCACCGAGCGCAAACGGGCAGAAGAGATGATGCGGCAGCAGGCACAGATCCAGACGGTTAACCGGCGAATTTGATTAATGTCGGGAGAATTACGGGTGCAGGATCTGTGGATTTGCCGAATGAGAACCGGATCGTCGTTTCGGATTTTTAAAATAAAATTAGATTGGTATGATTATTTTCTTCTCAATACAAGAATCAAACCGCACACCACAACCAGCGCACCAAGCACGGTCAGGAAAGAGACTGATGAATACGTTGTTTTCTTTGGCACTGGCGATGTTACAACTGCAGTAATATCTGATGTGATTGCTGCGGTTACCCCTGGTGAAGGGGAAGTTATCTCTGTCTGCACCAGTACGGGTGTTGCCGTTGTGTAAAACGTCCCGATCCGGCTTATTGTGACAACAGGGGTGATGGTGCCGGTGATGTTTACGATTTGGAGTTTTCCCACCATACTCTCTCTGTTCTTTTTTGCATCGGCAAAATTCGGATCAATGCCGAGGGCTTTTTTGAAACACTCGGATGCATCCTGCGATTTACCCAGCTGGACATAGGCGAGTCCCTTGTTGTTCCAGACGGTTGCGTTTGTTATGGTTACTCCGGTTGCCCGGTTAAAGGAATTGAGCGCCTGGTCGTACATCTGGCTGCCCATGTAAGCCAGTCCTTGGTAGTTCCAGGCCATGAAGTTAAGGGGGTCAAGTGTTGTGCAGCGATCATAGGAGACAACCGATGAATCGAACTTCTCCAGCTGGAGATAAGCATACCCCTGGTTGCAGTATGCATCTCCGCGGTTGGTCTGGATGGTGAAGAGCTTATCATAGACAACCACGGATTCATTATATTTCCCGAGTTTAAACAGGCCATATGCCCGGGCATTCAATGCATACGGATCTGAAGCCCGTATCGCAAGAGCCTGTTCGGATAGATTAACGGCAGATTCGTATTGTCCCAGACCATTTAAGGTCTCTGCCTTTCCCGCCATTGCAGCGGCAAAATTCTTGTCAAGTTCGAGCGCATTATTGTAATACGTAAGGGCATCAGCATAGTTTCCCACTATTGCCGCGTTCTGCCCCTTGGTATACCATTCCTGTGCATCCTCAGCATGCACGACGGGAATGGTGAGAATGGCTAAGAGAACAACCAGAATAATTGTTTTTGATTTCATAATCCTATGTCGAAATTTCCCTTAATCGCAGATGAATGTATTCATTTTTTACCAAGAAAAACGCTCTAGACGTTTCATGTGCCGGTGTGTTTGGGATCCGTGGAATCACTGAAGATTTTAACGGACTCTGCCCGGCTCTGGTTTATGACAGGCGCAGAATCCAATGGTAAGAGCCACGGTAATAGCACAGAATGCCGCTGCACAGTATGCAGAAAAAAAACCAAAAGTGTCTGCGATCAGACCGGCAATGAAAGGAAGTGCTGCCATACCCAGATAACTGGTTGTAGAAAACAGCCCCATGGCAAGACCCTGGGGCGCTTTATTGCCGGCAAGAAATGCCATCTGGGCGATCATGACAATTCCTGCAAGTGCGCCTATGACGATGAAACCAACTGGCGAATAAAAAGCGATAAGGACTCCCAAAACCATCAGGACCGCTGACCAGCGGATTGCAAGAACCGGTTGCAGCGATACGCGGGAGGTGATGAGCGCTGCGAGAATGGTAGAAACGCTCATCAATGCAATCCAGATCCCGTCAATATCGGCAGATGCGCTGGAAAATTCAGGGTATAACGAGATGACCACACCGGTTATGCCGACCATAATAATCGAAGAATACCAGAGCCAGCGGTATTCGTTCACCAGGGGCAGGAGGAGATGGGTATCGTTGCGGGGTGTGACTTGCCGAGACTCACGGATGAAAAAGCTGGCACCTGCGGGAATGAGAGAACATGAGGCAAACAGCAGTATTCCGATTACCGGGAGTTGGTACAAGACACTCAGCCAGCCCGCAACGACAAGACCGGTAACAAGTCCGGCATTCAGCATCGCCATGAAGTACCCGCTCATACGTTGATGATCCGGTACAGAGTTGACATACGACATGGCAGCAGCAATAAAACACCCCGCCCCGATCCCTTCAATAAAACGGATCGCCAGCATAAGGAATGGAGATCCGATAAGCGCGAGAAACATCCCGCTGACTACCGTAGTGATAAGGCCAAGACGGATAAGCGGGACATGCCCGATCCGGTCAGACAGTATACCGGCAGGAAGCGTACTGACTACGGCTCCCAGGAAATATGCTGCATAGATTGCACCCTGCAGCGAAGAACTATCCGCAAATGCTGGTAGGACGGGAACGATGGCATTGGAAAGGGCCATCACTGCAAAGACGCCGAAAAAAAGAGTGAGCCGGGTTCTCATAGTTGCCTATAGACTAGACCATGCGGTATGTCTCAAGGTTCATGGGGGAGTGCGTCTCGATATGGTACCGCTTGTAGATGGAACTTGCAAGATCGATGGTGTTGTTTTCATCCCCGTGGATGCAGAAAATTTTCTCGGGACGGGGCTGGATCTGCCCGATATAATTCATCAGCTGCCGGCGATCCGAGTGACCGGAGAAACCGTCAACCGTGACAATCTCTAAGTTGATAGTAATGGTCCCTTTTCGTCCCATCGGCACCTCGCGCCAGCCTTTCTGGATCCGCCGCCCATACGTACCGTCGGCCTGGTACCCGACAAAAATGAGGGCGTTCTTCTCATCCTGTGCAAGGTTTAAGAGATATTCCATTACGGGGCCGCCGTTGAGCATACCACTGGTTGTGATGATCACGCAGGGATCACCGTTAATGACTTTTTCCCGGAGTTCCTGCGAGTCCACCTGCTGGAAGCATTCGGCAAGGAATGGGTTCATGCCCTCGCGGAAGATCAGGTTCCGGAGTTCCGTGTTAAGGTACTCAGGATAGCAGGTGTGGATAGCGGTTGCTTCACGGATCATCCCATCCAGATAGATCTTTACCTTTGGGATCTTGTCAAGGCGCATACCTTCCTCAAGTGCCAGCATGACCTCCTGGGAACGTCCGACCGAGAAGGCCGGGATGATGACCTTGCCCCCCCGCGAGAGGACGGCGTTGATGGTCTCGTACAACTTTGCCTCGGCATCGGTCCGGGGCTGCTGGAAATCATTGCTGCCGCCATACGTGCTCTCCATGAAGAGTGCTTCGAGACGGGGGAACTGGTTGACGGCCGGATTGAAGAGACGGCTCTTGGCATAATTGAAGTCCCCGGTGAAGGCGATGTTGTACATGCCATCGCCGACATGAAAGTGTGCAATGGCTGAACCGAGGATATGGCCGGCATTATGGAAGGTGAGTTTGATATCCGGTGCAATATCGGTGACACTGCCATAATTGAGCGTAATGGAATGCCGGATATAGGTCTTGACTTCGTTGGATGAATAGGGAACCTTCCGGTCTTCCTTGTGAATCACATCGAGATAGTCCAGCTGGAGCATCGCCGAGAGATCACGGGTCGGGGGGGTGGAATAGACCGGGCCTTCGTACCCGTACTTGTAGAGGAGGGGCACCAGGGCACAATGATCGAGATGGGCATGGGTGAGAACAACCGCGTCGAGCTGGGCAAGCGGGTGAATCTCCGGGACATAGAGGTATGGCGTACCTCCCTGGTTGTCCGGCTTTTCGCCGCAATCGATCAGTATCCGGCTATTGGGCGTGGTGAGCAGGAATGCGGCCCGGCCGACTTCGCGGCAGCAGCCGAGCGTGGTCACGCGTGCCCAGTGATCCCGTTTGAGGGCATCCTTGCTGGTATCATCTTTACCGGGAATATCCCGGTGAATCCGGCGACCAATAGTGCGCAGGAATGCTTTACGTTCTTCGTTTGTGGAACGGAGGTACTGTCGGATCTGCTTTACGGTTGAACTCTCAATGGGAGGAGTCCGCACCACTTTTGGGGTCCAGCCGATATGGCGGGTGATATCGCGGAGTGTGGTACCGTTCTTACCGATTACAACCCCGGGTTTTTCTGCCTCAATCAGCACTTCACCCGTATCAGGATCAAAAAAGATATCGGTAATACCGGCGGTATCCGGGACCACAGCCTTAATCTCATTGTATGCTTTTTCGGGATCTTCTAAAATCGTTGGCCTGACAACGATCCGTTTGCGTAAATCCCGTGCAAGGATCTTGATCAAGTCTGCTTCGTCAGCAAACCGCTTCGGGTCATCGGTATAGATGACCAGCTCGGGGCCTTCGAATTCTACCTGCGTCACCGTGATGCCGTGGGGCACCTTTTCATTGATCTTGTCTTTTAGCTCTTTGAGCCGTTCTTCAATTAACATAATAATTAACATCCTAAAAAAAGTTTTATGCGGGAGATTTTACAAGATATTTTTGAAGTGAATCTTCTCCCATTTCCTGGTATTTATCTTTTGTAATAACGACGACATGGATACCTTCTCCGGATCCTGCATCGCGTTTCATGGCAGATTTCAGCGCACGTATTGCAATATCAATCGCTTCATCTTCATTCATATCCTTGCGGAACCGGTCTTCGAGAACCCCGTATGCCATGGGAGAGCCGGAGCCGGTTGCAACAATCTCTTCTTCCTTGGTTGCGCCACCCATTGCATCTACGGAGTATACACTGGGCCCGTTCTCATCAATACCCCCGACAAGGAGCTGGACGTAGTACGGGAAGTACCGGTTCTGGTTTAAATAATTCGAGAGCAATGTGGCTGAAGCTCCGACCGTGATTGAACGCGACCTCCGGATCTGGTAGAGATTGCATTCAACGGTAAGGATACGGGCGAGCTGCTGGGCATCCCCGACACCGCCGGCAGTGGTCATACCGATCCGGTCTGCCACCTTGTACACTTTTTTTGCTTTCTTGCTTGCGATCATGTAGCCCATGGTCGCCCGTTTCTCGGTTGCAAGGATCACGCCATCTTTAAAAACGATGCCGATGGTTGTTGTTCCCTTCATGGACTCCTGTAACTGTTCAGGCATAGTAACACCCCAAAAACAAATTAACGCTAAAATTCTTTAAAAGCGCTGTAAGGTATTAGATGATATTTGTAAATTTAAAGGTTTTTATTCAGACCCTTCACTACAGAGGGCCCGGATAAGTTCCCGATCAAAGAGCATGGCGACAAGGTGTTTATCTCCGTTAATAACGGGTAACTGATCCACTCTTGCCCTGCGCATCTTCAGGGCACATTCGCTGACTTCGGCGTTGTGCGGAACGGCAACCACATTCTTGACCATTGCCAGTTTTACCGGACGGTTGGGAAGCTGGACTTTTGATATGCCGAAACTGATCGTGTGGTTGTCCCGTATACTCTCCCAGGTCCATTCATCGTCATCGGTCCCATTTGAGAAATCACTCACGCCAACGGAATCTTCAATACTGGAACTCCTTATGAGATCGCGTTCCGAAATGATACCCTGCAGTTTGTTTTCATTATCAAGGATGGGGATTGCGTCGACTCCGGAGATTTCCATGATTCTTCCGACAACCGGGAGCGGTGTCTCTTCCCAGAGAGCAAATGTCGTGCTCGTGTAGGCAGTCTTGATCTCATCCTTGATCTTCATCTGGGCGATTGCATGAATGAGATCGGATACCGAAAGAAGACCGATCAGGTGACCATCCTCAACCACCGGCAGTCTCCGGATACGGTGCTTGACGAGAAGATGTGCAGCCTGACGGATATTTGCATCGGGTTCGATACTGATAGGCTTTGCCGTCATGAGAAGCCCCAGCTGGGTCTCTTCGGGTTTTCGCAGCAGATCTTTTCTTGTTATGATACCGACGATCTTCTTGTTCTTGATGACCGGTACACCGGAAATCCCCGTGCGCTTTAAAATTTTTAATACATCATCGCGGTTGCCAGGAATCTCAACATGGACAACGTCTGAAGTCATGTAGTCTTTGACAAGCATTTCAGTTATGATCTCACCACCAGAGTTGCGATTGAGCTATGGGAAACAACAAATGAGCTGACACTGCCGATGAGCAGCTTATCAGCATTACTCTTGCCATGGGATCCAACAACGATGATATCGCATTTTTCCCGTTCTGCAAGGGTTACCACCTCACTGCCGGCGTGACCCTGTTTCATATGCGTGGTAAGGGAAACGCCCTGTGTTGCGGCAAATGCTTTTGCTGAAGCAAGTTTATCCTGTCCTTCTTTTTCAAGAACACGGTACATTATCTCCACAGTATTATCGTTCGGAAGGGAGGAAAAAAGCCCCGTCTCTACCACATAAATCGCATGAATCTTTGCATTCCAGATTCGTGCCTCATCAACAGCCCGGGCCAATGCCCGATCGCTCACTTCAGAGCCATCTATTGCAACGAGAATATTAGTAAACACCGGAATCACCCAAAACAAACATTCCCTTTTTATTTGAGTTTACAAATTTAAAACGTTATGGACAATATGGCAGCCGGGGGCTCTTTTTGTGATAGATGCGACCGGATCGCGGCTGAAATGCAGCGCAGAGCGGGTCGGGTCGATCAGCATAAGATTTGCCCGTGCCCCTTTCCGGATAAAAAAAGATGACCCCGTTAGCGCCGAACCCTGTACTGCTGAACGAAGCAGGTTTTTGGGATCCATGCCATAAATGGTTGAAACAAACGCCATTTCAGAGAACATATCCGGGTGGACGAACATGACATTGTCCGTACCAAGGTAAAGAGTACAGCCGAGTTCCTGCATCTGTCGTAAAGGAGGTTTCTGTGCAGTTGTTGCCACCCCCAGGATCCAGTTTGATCGCGGGCAGACCGCAATAGGAATTTCCCGGTCCGCACACTGGCGGAGCTGGCGTTTTGTTGCATGCGTGGCATGGATGATCAGATCCGGCTCAAATGCCAGTGCCGCATCGACATCACCGGAATCCCGCTCTCCGGCATGAAATGCAATCTTTTTTCCCCGCAGTCTTGCCTCTTTTACCTGGTGTTCTGCATCTTTTATATCACGAACGCTACTGATTCCCAATCCATCCGCACCATTCTCCCCGCCCTCACGTCCAAAGATTATCGGGAGGAACGAGAGCCCGGTTGCAGCTTCTTTGAGTGCAGTAACCCCTTCCGGACCCCCCTCACGAAAATCAGCACAGCCGGCAACTCCTCCTTCAATCATTCCCTGCATACTTGCCCGCATTCCCCGGATAAGATCGTTTCGGGACGCTGCGGCAAGCAGGGTATGCTTCAGCCCATGCGGGGGAGTAACGAGAGCCGTGAGATCCCCGGTTGCACCACAATCCATGGCCACCGTATCGCCCAGGTGCGTATGTGCATTGAATAAGGCCGGACAGATCCAGCATTCTGGCGCACGGGCATTTTCCTCAATTGCCGTGATAAGACCGTTTTCTATGATAATGTCGACGGGAGCCAGCGTGAGCTCGTCGCCAACCAGCGCTTGTCCGGAGATCTGCTGAAGGGTTTTTTTCATACGCCGTAACTCTCCTTTATATATCCACAAACGAAATATATTTGCATGGCAAAGAAGCAAGGTGGAAGATTATTATCATCAGCAGGTCTCGTTAACTATTATGAGAGCGAAGACCGGCGGGCAATTCATATCGATCCTCTCATCGTTATGGGTGTGTCAGCAGGGATTGGAATTATTATCATGATTATGAACTATATCTACTAATGAACCCGAACAAAAATTAAGACCATTCCTTTTTCAACATTTTTTTGGTGATATCCTCATCACTCCGGAAATACAGGTTGTCATGACCTGTCCATTTCGGACAGTTGCGGAAGACAACGGCCGGAACACCATTGTTGCTCTCGCCCATCACGAAATTGGCAAAACCTGCGATCTCATCTGCAACAGCCTCTTCGGTAATCTTGAGCACATGCCCGAACAGATCCGTGTCGCCCCGGAAATCCCGGATTGCAGTAAAACCACACCACCCTATCGCATGACCGGTCTGGCCGCGACGGAATGAGCGCCCGCAGGTGTCGGTTATGATAATGCCGACATCCTTGCCGCAGATTGCCTGTATCTCGTCGCGGATTTCCTGGGACGCTTTCATCGGATCCGGCGGCAGAAAAATAACCATGCCATCTTCAATATTGCTCTGGTCGACACCGGCCCGGACCCCGATATGACCGAACGCAAGTTCGGAGAGGATAAACGGGTGCTCCATGATGATATCTGCAGATGCATCCAGGACTGCCTGGACAAAACGGGGATCTTCCCCATTCAGCTTCCCCAGTCGCTCAGCTCTTTTTGAAGGGACAATTGATGAGAGTTTTTGTGTGTGTCCTTTTGCCTTTGAATAGATTGTCGATGCAATGCACAGGATATCTCCATCCTGCAATGGCATGCGTTGGCAGATCATTGCAGCAATATCGTCGCCCGCATGGATGAGAGGAAGCCCCTGCACGCCCATGACCTGAATATTTTTCATAGTAACAGCTCTATGGGATGAAATGACGATATAGGAGTTTCGTTTCGTGTCCCGGTTTTTTTAAGAAATCCATGTATCGTTTCATTGATGGGGGCTGATACCCCCATACTCCCAATGAGGATATCTGCCGCCGCCCCCTATGGGGCGTCTCCGCAGCGATTCAATTGATTAAGGTGTATCACTTAGAATTTTTTATCAATCCCTGACTGCTCGATACTTCATGAACGAAAGAGCAGGATAAACCTTCATGCCCAGTGAGGCCTCAACAAGACGGCCGAGCGACCCCATCTTGGGTGGGAGAATTATAAGTATATTGCATGGGAGAATAACCGCCAGAATCCTGATTTTCCCATTATTACGAAATGTTCTCATTTTCTGTTGAAGTGAAAAATGCCGTCATTTCAGTATGACACCGTTTTTTTTAACCGACACGGATAAAAAAGCGCCGATATATTTTTAAGAGGATAACGCACATCACCTCATTACCATGTACCTCGTCATCCGGTGCCCATCCTGCAGTACCTTTACGTACGTGGACCATTTCCAGAAATGGAAACTCTGTCCCCAGTGCGGGCATGCGCATGAAGTGGTAAAGACACCCGCGTACCTTGAGGTACAGGATTTCCACGAGGCCGAACATATTGTTAAACAGATGCAAAAGCACCTCCACTCAACAAAGAAAAAGGATTTCACTCCCGAAGAAACTGCCGAGCTCCGCCACCATTATACCGAGGCGCTGCGAAAACGGGTTAAAAACCATCACGCCCACTAATACACGATTCTTTTTTTATACATTCAGATGAGGTGATGAATAACAGGTACAAAATTGTCCCGCTGATCATTGGTGCCGAATAAAATAGTCGGAGATGGATCGCAAGGAAATGAGAAATTCCCGGATACCCGGCCCTGCGATACTTCAAGATGTACGCGGGTGGCACTATTATGGAGGATGAGTGTGATGGAGCAGTATGACCTTACCGTGATTGGTGCAGGACCTGCCGGGCTTTTTTGTGCAATTCACGCAGCAGCACCCGGGTGCAGGATCCTTCTTCTGGAAAAGATGGATGAGCCGGGGAAAAAACTCCTGCTTTCAGGATCCGGCCAATGTAATATTACCCATACCGGTGAGATGCGGGATTTACTGTCCCATTATGGCGATCACGGGAAATGGTTGAAACCTGCACTCTTTTCGTTTACGAATAAAGCACTCATTGCATTTTTTGAGAACAAAGGTCTCCCCATGATGACTGAAGAGAATGGCAAAATCTTCCCTGAAACCCGGCAATCCGCAGATGTGCTGGCGATCCTTCTTAAAGAATGTGCAGCGAGGGGAGTTGAGATACGGTGCAGTGAACCGGTTACGGGAATCACCCGCGATACAGAAAGGTTTGAAATTGTATCTTCCCGTGCAACCTATCGTTCTACCGTTGTCGTGATCACGACCGGGGGATCATCCTATCCAAAGACGGGTTCGACCGGCGACGGGTACCGGTTAAGTACATCGCTGGGACAACCGGTTACGGATACTGCACCTGCCCTCACACCGCTCCTGATCCGGAATTTTCCCTTTGCTGCTCTTGCCGGCATCTCGTTTGAAAATATGCCGTTTACGGTCTGGCGGGCCGGGAAAAAGGCTGGAGAGTTCAAAGGAGACGTCCTTTTTACGCACCTTGGCGTATCCGGCCCCGGGATTCTCGATGCATCGCGGAACATCCAGCCGGATGACGTGATCAAACTCTCGTTTGTGGGAGCGATGAAGCGCGAGGAGTTCACTGCGGATCTCAGCCGCCGTGTGCAGGAAAACAGGACCTGGCAGGTCAGCACGATACTTGCGGGATACCCGATCCCGGAGCGTCTCAACCGGAAACTCCTGAAGATTTCAGATATCCCTGATGATCTGAAGTGTAATCATTTTTCCGCAGAACTGCGATCGCGACTGGTCACGAACTGCACAGAATTTCCCATGACCGTTACCGCACCGGGAGGTTTTGCTGTGGCGATGGTAACCCGGGGCGGAGTGGCGCTCGATGGCGTGAACATGAAAACCCTGGAATCGAACAGTGTTCCCAACCTGTATTTTGCCGGAGAGGTGCTGGATATCGATGGCGATACCGGGGGTTATAATTTACAGGCCGCATTCTCGACCGGTTACCTTGCGGCGCAGGGTATCCGGAAACGGCATGCGGAGAAGAGAGGGGCATCGGGAGAATCACCCCCCACTTAAACCGGGGTTCTTTTCATTTGTGGGGTCTTGGCTATGACTGAAAAACCGGCGCGATTTAATCGCGACTAAATTACACGGTTTTCTCCCGGACCGGGTGTTTCACCTGTATTACGCTTTTACCGATTGCGAATCCCGGACCCGATGCTGAAGGAAATAATACGTACACTCACTGCCGGAAAAAAGATGAAAAAATGTATCCTGAAAATATTATTCAGGTTTCTTTACGACCGGATAACTCAATGAACCCGCTTTCTTGATCAGGTAATACCCCGCACCAAGACCCACAACAATCACACCGATGCCCATCAGTTCAAACCCAAACCCAAAGGGATCTGTAGACGAGGGGTCCAGGAGGATCACTTTTCGTGCCATGGCGATAATGGCCAGCAGGATAATAATCTCTACGTGGATGACATTTTCGATAAAGTATGCTTTGATGGTATCCAGCAGTTCGACACCGATCAGCACCAGCAGGAACCCCCCGAGTACCGCGATCATTTCAGAGGGAATAAGGAGATATCGGGTTTCAAGCCAGAGCGTTATGTACATGGCATTGATAAGCTCAAAAAGAGCTGCGATGAGAACAACCATCAGCAGGAGCATGAGCACCGCGTAAATGCTTTTTTCGAATTTATTGACAATCTCAATCATGGATAATCACTCTTCCACAGGTATCAGATCCGGGTTTGCCGGATTATATAACTTCACCACATCGCCAATTACGATCACGGCCGGAGGTTTGACACCCGCCTTTTTTGCCGCATCGGCAATGGCTGCCAGCGACCCGGTGGTCACCCGCCGGTCTTTCCGTAGGCCGCGTTCGATGATCGCAACCGGCATGTCCGGAGATTTGCCGTTCTGCATGAGGACCGCGGCAATCTTGCCAAGATTGGCAACGCCCATCAGGATTACAATCGTTCCCCGGCTCCGGGCAAGGAGTTTCCAGTCAAGGGCCGGCTCGGGCTTGGTCGGGTCTTCGTTGCCGGTCAGGATGGTGACCTGCGAGGCGTACTTCCGGTGCGTGAGCGGGATTCCCACGGATGCCGGAACCGCAAGGGCACTGGAGATCCCCGGGACCATCTCGACATCGATACCGGCAGCCCGGACCGTCTCGAGTTCCTCGCCGCCACGACCGAACAGGAATGGATCGCCGCCTTTCAGCCGGACTACGGTCTTTCCCGCTTTTGCCCGGTCCACGACAAGAGCCTCGATCTCGTCCTGTTCCAGCGTATGCTTTCCGCCGTACTTGCCGCAGTCGATCTTCTCAGCACGGGCAGGCAGGGATGCAAGGATCTCTTCACCCGGGAGCTGGTCGAACAGCACAACATCCGCAGCATCGATCACATTCCGGGCCCGCTGCGTGAGCAGGCTTTCGCCACCGGGGCCGGAGCCCACCAGATAGACTTTACCCTTCATTGCATAACCCCAGTTGTGTATAGGCTTCATCGATCAAAGCCTGTGCCCTGCCTTTGAGCACCCTGCCCTGCTCCCGTGCCTGCTCAATGGTTGTCACATCCGTTTCTATCCGTTCCGTGCGAGTCCCGTCCAGCGACAGCACTTCGGCGATGAGATGACCGGCCCGGCAATAGATCCCGAGCGGTGTGAAGCATCCCCCGCCCAGCTGTTCCATCACTGCCCGTTCTATCAGCACATCGGTTCGTGTCTGCGGGTGATCGAGTGCCGAGAGCACTTCCATAAGCGAGGGATCTGCCCGGCTCACGACCGCGATGGTGCCCTGGTTCGGGGACGGGACAAATTTCTCCGGAGGAAATCGTTCACCGGGAAGCCGGATGCCCAGCCGGGTCAGCCCTGCTTCGGCAAGGATGATCGCGTCATATTCTCCTTCATTCAGCTTCCGGATTCGGGTATCGACATTGCCCCGGAGATCTTTTATCGTGAGATCCGGGTCGTGCCGAAGCAGCTGGGCACGCCTCCGGGTGCTTGAAGTGCCAAGAATTTTCACGTTACCCAGCGGGCCGTTATGGGCAATATAATCCGCCGGGGAATCGCGTTTGAGCACTGCAGCGGTAAAAAGCCCGTGGGGACGGTACGCGGGAATATCTTTCATACTGTGTACAGCACAATCGATCTGACCGGCAAGGATCGCATCGTCAAGTGCCCGGACAAAGACGCCCTGTCCGCCAATCGCATGCAGCGGAACCTGGGTGGTTGTATCTCCCTGCGTGGTGATGATGTGCTTTTCGGAGGGGATGCCAAGCGCAGAGAGTTTTTTCATGACCATCTCGGTCTGTGCGAGTGCCAGTTTGCTGCCACGGGTTCCAATCTTTATCGACATTTTGCGTACGCCTGTGAGAGAGTTGTCAGATCCTGATCGCTGTGCGCTGTTGAAATAAAGTTGGTTTCAAACTGGGAGGGGGGGAGGAAGATACCGGCATCCAGCATCCGTTTCCAGCACCTGCCAAACGCATCAGTGTTGCACTCCTTGACCTCGCGGTAATTTTTCGGGGGTTTATTGCGGAAGAAATACTTGAACATTGAACCGAGCCGGACAAACGAACCGTCGTGGTTACTTTTCAGCGACTCTTCGAGCGCACGCGTTTTTGCATCCAGCTCGTCATAGAGTATGCGATTATCATGGAGGTAATTGAGCGTGGCGATACCGGCAGAAAGCGAGAGCGGATTTCCGGAAAAGGTTCCGGCCTGGTATACCGGGCCCTGCGGAGCAACGAGCTGCATGATATCGCGCCGCCCGCCAAACGCACCAATGGGAAGCCCGCCGCCAATAATTTTGCCGAGTGTAGTAAGGTCCGGCCGGACGCCATACATTACCTGAGCCCCGCCAATGCCAAGGCGGTAGCCGGTGATCACTTCATCGAAGATCAGCAGAACATCATGTGCTTTTGTGATCTCCCGGACATCCCCGAGATAATTTTTCCCGGGCAGGATCGGTCCTATGTTGCCGAGCACCGGCTCGATGATGAGTGCTGCGACATCGGTATGAGCGGTGAGCAGAGATTCGAGACCTTCGGGATCATTGTAGGGCACCTGCCGGGTGTGCTTCACGAGATCGGCAAGAACCCCGGCGGAATCCGGGACCCCCATCGTGGTTGCACCGGATCCCGCCTTGACGAGCACGGCATCGTGGGCACCGTGAAACCCGCCCTCGATCTTCACGATGTCTTTTTTGCCGGTGAACCCGCGTGCGAGCCGGATGGCGGCCATCGTGGCTTCCGAGCCGCTCGACACAAACCGCACCATGTCCATGCCCGGGTGATCGCCGGTAATCATCTTCGCAAATTCGGGTTCGAGCGGTGAAGGGGTACCGTACAGCCACCCGTAATCCAGCTGTGCCTCTACAGCCTGCCGGACCTGCGGGGCCGCATGCCCGAGAAGGAGCGGGCCGTACGCCATACAACAGTCGAGCAGGGTATCGCCATCAACGGTTGTCAGGTGCGAACCGCTTGCATGGGCGGTATAAAACGGGTACGGTTTTATTGCCCGTACCGGGCTGCTGACACCCCCGGGCATCAGGGTCTTTGCGATTGCGAACAAGTCACTGCTGTTATTTTTCATCGAGCCACCCGGCAACATCTGCCGCAAAATAGGTAATGATGAGGTCTGCTCCCGCACGCTTGATGCAGGTCAGGCTCTCCAGCACCGTCTCTTTTTCCTTTAACCACCCTCGCTCGGCTGCGCATTTGATCATGGAGTATTCACCGCTGACCTGGTAGGCAGCAACCGGCAGGCCGAGTCCTGCTACTTCTGCAAGGATGTCGAGATAGAATCCCGCGGGTTTTACCATGAGGATGTCAGCCCCCTCATCCGCATCCATCTGGGATTCCAGGATCGCTTCCCGGCTGTTGCCGTAATGGATCTGGTAAGTGGAGCGGTCACCAAACGAAAACCCGGAGCCTGCCGCTTCACGGAACGGCCCGTAGAGTGCAGAGGCAAACTTGGTTGAATAGGACATGATCAGCACATCTTCAAACCCTGCGTCGTCAAGCGCTGCACGCAACGATCCCACCATGCCGTCAAGCATGCAGGAGGGTGCAATAATATCTGCCCCGCTCTCAGCATGACTGCACGCGATCCGGTTCATCAGTTCGAGCGAGGGATCGTTCAACAGGTCCAGGCCATTCCGGCCCTCCCCGACAATCCCGCAATGCCCGTGATCGGTATATTCGCAGGCACAGACATCGGTGATGACAACCATTCCCGGCACTTCTGCTTTGATCCTGCGGACTGCCTGCTGTACAACCCCTTCGGGATCGTGAGCCGAGCACGCTTCCGGATCTTTCTCCAGCGGGATACCAAAGAGCAGTACAGCGCGTATCCCGCGTTTCCACAGGTCCGCGGCAACTTCAGCAATCCCGTCGATGGGATAGTTGAACTGGCCGGGCATCGCATCGATCGGCCGGGGGGAACTGATCGTTTCATTGACAAAAAGGGGAGCGATAAGATCGTTCTTTGTCAGGCTTGTCTCACGCAGGAGCGGCTGGATATGCCGTGTACGTGTTCTTCTCATCCGTCGCTGGGGAAACATACTGGAAGCGGGCCTCCTGCTCTTGCTTATGGATTACAGTTTTAAAAACCAATGGTATTTATGATTACTTTATTCACCGTCATGCATCGCCGGTCTTTTCAACAGTATGACTCTTGAGAGCGCAGGCAAGGCGGAGCGCACTGTTGGCCATGTTCTGCAGGTCTTCCTGCGTGTATTTGTTATTCTCGATCAATCCCCAGTCTTTTGTCGTGTCTTCGTCATTCTCCCCCACCCAGGATGCAATGGCAACTTCCGGGGTATGAAATCCAAGCCACGACACAAAATTCAGGAGATTGCCGGCTACGTGCTGGATACCGTCCACATGCCCGATGATGATGAGAGCGGCGACCTTGTTCGTGATCATGCGCCTGCCGAACCACGAGAACTGGTTCTCAATACAGTTCATCCGCTCCACAAATTTCTGGACCAGCGCAGAATGATTGTTCCACCGGATCGGGGTGGCAAGGATCAGGATGTCACAGGCAAGCACGGCATCGTAGACTACCTGCATCTGGTCATCATCGTACTTTATCGAGCTCTGGCACGGGTAGGTGCAGTAATCCGGGTTCTCGGAATAGTTCCCCTCGCAATCATGGATGACCAGATCCTTGAGCCGCAGAAATTGTGTCTCACATCCATTACCTTTGTACAGGTCAAGTGCCCGCAGGAGAAGACGCTCCGATTTGCTCATTCCCGGCTGCTGCCGGCTCGAACCCGACAGTCCCAGAACTTTGATCTGCCGGCAGGCATTCATGTCCGGGACGGGGATGATATTGAGACCGAATTTCCTTCCAACCAGTGGCGCAGGCATGAATTAATAATCCTTAGTCCTGATTATCTATTTGTTGGTTTGTTTGCCTGCGTGATGGCAAACGGGAACCTGCGAATCACGTAACCGGGATGTGCACGATGAATGAGAATGTCAAAACGATCATTGAGGAAAACAAGAAAAAGTGTATCTGTGAACCCTGCCCCTCGTACACCGAGTGCATGCGGGCGGGCCCTGCACTGCTGTTCTGCGTGACGGGAAAAAGCGCTGACTGCATCTTTGAGAGGAAGGGGTGCCTCTGCCCCGGCTGCCCGGTAACGACAATTCTCGGCTTAAAAAAGGCATATTATTGCATCAAAGGTACTGAAACGGAACAGAAATGACGGAGTCAGTCATGCTGCCTGGCGCTGCAATCGTAAATCATCCTGTTTTTTATGCCGGTCAGGGAAATGCATAATCATGCAGATATCCCGCAATCTCTTTGTTCTCCTGATTCTCTGTGCTCTATTATTTTGTGCCGGGTGTACCCAGCCGGCTTCGCAGGTGACTGTTGCTCCGGGTACTGGATCATCAGCGGTTATTGATCCGGCATCCCTGGGTCTCACACCCTCCGATATACCGCAGGGATTTACCCTCGCTGAAAGCAGGACAAAGAAACCATCAGAAATGAGTCAGCTTGCCCTTGACCTGGGCTGGCAGGGCGGGTACGTGGCAAGATATACCAGCCCTCCGCAGAACGGGGCGGGCGGGTACGAGATCATTCACTCCATCGCCCTCTACCCGGCCCAGAAGATGCCCGATGTGATCGCGTATTCAGAACAGCAGGGTCAGTCTGACACGGGTTTTGCCTACACCCGCATTGCCGTCCCTAAACTGGGAACACAGGCCCGGGGATTTTCCGGGACCTACGTGGAGCAGAATGCCGGCGGGAACCGTGAGAGCAATCCGATGACTGCCGACCTGGACACCCCGATTGCCCCGGCCACCGTAAAAATGAATTTTTCCGAGATCATATTCTCGAAGGGGAATGCATTTGAAGTGGTAAAATTGTCAGGACCTTCACCCGACACGGCATTGCTGCTCAGCCTGAGCGAAAGGGCCTATGCAAAGATTCCCTGAAAGGCAAAAACTTTTTTTTCATCACCTTTTTTGGGTATTCCACCATTTCAATCGGAAATAGCAAAAGCCCCTTTTCAGATGGCGGCTCCCCCGCGAAAAAGTATTTTTCCCAGTCTACCGGTTTATTTTTCGTTGCCGATACGGTCGCCTTTCGTGATCGCTTTTACCAGCGCATCGACGGTTTCCAGATCCCCTTCTTCTGCACTGGAACGAATGGAAAAAGTCAGGTCCGTAAGTAGTTTTTTTGCCAGCACCCGGGTAAGGTCATCAACAATATCTGCGGTTTTCTGATCTGCCGGAGTAAGGCGGGCGATTGCCCGGTCGCGCTCCCGTATGCGTACCGTCTCTGCCCACGTGTGAAGGGATGCCAGCGCATCATCGGCAGATTTCCGGTGCAGGTGGCGCAGGAAAATTTCAAGTTCATCTTCAACGAATGCATGGGCACGGTCGGCTTCTGCCTTCCGTGTGCTCATCGTCTGTTCGTTGATGCTGCGGAGATTATCGATGGTGAAGAGATGGACGCCATCGATCGTCTCTGCACCTTCCTCGACATCCCGTGGCTGGGCGATATCGATCAGGATGAGCGGGCGGGGGTGCCCTTCAACGGGCCAGCAACGGTCCTTCATGGCATGGGCAAGATCCTTACGGTGAATGATCGGGTGCGGGGCGGATGTGCAGGAGATCACCACATCGGAAAGGGTGATGTAATGGTAGAGTTCCGAGAGTTTCACCGCTTTGCCACCGATCTTGTCTGCAAGGATAACAGCCCGGCCGTATGTACGGTTTGCCACGTACATGGCGGTCAGGTGCTTTGCCGCAAGTGCCTGTGCGACAAGCAGCCCCATCTCGCCGCTGCCAACGACAAGGATGTGTTTTCCCGCAAGGCTGCCGATCTCTGCCTCGGCAAGAAGCACGGCTGCCGAACCCACAGATACGGAACCCCGGTTGATCAGGGTGCGCTGCCGGACCTCGACACCGACATGCACGGCCTTGTTGATGCAGGTCTCTAAGAAACTGCTCGAGGTCTGCGCCTCATGGGCATCTGACAGGGCCTTTTTGAGCTGGCCGATGATCTGGTCTTCTCCCACAATCATCGAATCTATGCCGGACGCTAAGGCAAAGAGATGGCGTAAAGCTCCCTTTTCTTCATGGACAAAGAACCCTTTTCTTCCCAGCCCGGTAAGAAATTCCCGCAGCTCGTCTACTGACCCTTCCACTATCACTTCAACCCGGTTACAGGTCTGGAGCAGGAGTACACCTTTGAACCGTGCCGATGCATCTTTGAGAAATTCTGCTTCGTCCGCAAACCGGAATGCTTCGATTGCGGTTACATTTGCGGTATGGTGGCTGACACCGGCGATGGCGATGGGTATACCGCTTTGATCAGTCATGCAAATACCTCTTCTTTACCACGTCCCATGCGTCTGAAGTGTCGGCTGAAAGGGCAGTCCATACCGATGCATCATTGAGCACTTCCCGGAGAATCGCATTCCGTTTCACCTGATCGGGTTCAGCACGCTTTAATTCAGCACGGAGGCGCTGCTGCAGGGCGATCATTGAATCCAGTGCCGGAAATGCCTGTTCCAGGTGCTCCCGGATAAACCGGGAGATGGCCGGGCTGCTGCCATTGGTGCTGATGGCGAGCGTGTAACCGGCACCCCGGGTAACCGAGGGTAAGATCACATCGCCGGGCTCACCATCGGCATTGTTGAACAGGATATCACGTTTCCTGCAAAGCCGCCCGATCCGGTTGTTCTGGGCGGGATCAGACAGAGCCCCGATCACAAGGAATGCCCCGTCAAGCAGGGCTTCGAGCGAGGCGTCGGTTTCCGTGCTGACATCGCATTCCCTGCGGGTTACCGGAATCTCCAGAATTTTCTGCTGGAACGACCGGCTAATGACGGTCACTTCAGCCACACCGGCAAAATATGCGGCCTTGCGTGCAGCCACATCTCCCCCTCCGAAGATGACGATGCGCCGTTGGGAGCAGTCCACAAAGAGAGGGATCATCTGGTATTAGGTAGAGTTATTATAGGAAAAAACCCTGTCGTTATGTTCTCATATTTCTTTCAACATGAAAGGGCAGTATATTCGTCAACGCGGGCAGGACTTTTTTATTTTTTCCGGACTCCGGTTCAACCGCTCATCAGGAACATAATTAAGAATTAATCCGGCAACAATATACCTGCTCACGGAAATGTTGAATGGTTCGCTTTCCGCCATTCAAATTCGCCATCCAAAATCATGAAAGCGGATTTCTGTGCGGGCAATGATGCAGTGAGTTCCTGAAAAATATTCTGCTCACGCCGGAGAAAGCGGAATCCGGGGCTCCCCACTTCGATATACTTAAATTGTTTGAATTCCCACATTGTAGAGCACACTGCGCCGATAGTGTAGTGGTTATCACTAGGCGTTGCCAACGCCTAAACCCGGGTTCGAGTCCCGGTCGGCGCACTTCTTTTGTTGGGTTGTTGAAGAGAGCTGAGGCTCTTTTATAAAAATCCATTCTTCATTACTAGATATTCAGTATTAGTTTTGCTAGTATTGTGCCAATATTTGCTCCTTAATGTTTTTTATTTCACTAAGTATATCGTCAAAATTTTTAAATTGATTCTGAAAAATCATAAACCAAGCAGTTGTTGATTTGATATCATTCGGCCAAATATTAATTTGGCTATTCAAACGGACTAGATCCTCAAAATAATTTTGAAGACGAGAATAAAATTCTGGATTTTGAATTAAATAACGAGTTGTGAGTAACAATTCCAAAGAATGTGTTCGAAATCGGCTTGTTAGAAATACACCTCCCCCACGGGGATTCTTTGCATACTGTTGGTTAGTATTTATGTGATCAACCAATATTGGCCATAATTTGACATTTGATTCCAATTCATTTACTAATGCATCTAATTTCCTAATCGTTTCATCTCGAGAGATTATTTCAAAAATTGTCCCTCTTCCAGAAATTGTTTCTAGAACATGGCTATCATTTATATTTGGATTGTTAATACAATCCTCTATTGCGATTTTCAGATTATCTTTGAATCTACTCATCTCACTATGGTAATGAGGATCTGAAGTCAATTTTGGATATTTAATCATTCCTTTTATTGAAATATCAAAAGGAATGTTCGTCCCTTCTTCAGCAATTACAATAGTTCCATTCCTGAAACATTGACGAACTCCTAATTCCCACATTACATTTGCATTTAAATCTGTAATATCTGCTAAAACTATTTGAGAAACAATCAAATTTTTTATGATATCTCTTAAAATGTCAGTTCGAACGGCTTTAGATCTTTCAATTGGTAGATCTGTAAGTCCTTGTATACTTGGTTTTAATAAGTGTTCATAATGATTTGTCCAATATTCTTCAGAATGCTCAGGTATTGTTCCACTAAATGGCATAATAATGAATATTTTATGATCAAGTTCCATCCGTCAACCTCGAATTAATGATAATAATTAAAAATAGATGGTTATTGTACTCAAATAATTATCTAATTCGTAGAAATTAAATTGCAAAATTTAATTACGCAATTTTTACGTCAGATTTTTCTGAATAATTTTATCATCTACATACTTCATGCATGGATATGAAAAGAACTAAAGAGCGAGGATAACTCCGAACCATGAAAATCATCAGTTACGATTCTCCCCCGCCTCAGGGCCTCTCCGAGGCACGGCGGGGCAATACGGTTTCAACATTTCAGTCCCCAAAACCGCCGCGGGGGCGCCCCTTCGGGGGCGGCGGGGTTCATCGCAATTATAAAAACAAGGACCCGGATTTATTTCCGCTAATATATGGACAACTGATCGCCGCAAATTGCATTTGTCCCTCACTGACCCCCCATCCACTCATCTCAACAATAGTAAGGCATAACCCCTCTGAAAAATGCAACAAATCTGGCCCCCCAAAAAAAGGGGTAAGGGGGGGTCAGTGAGGGACATTTTGTAATACAACAGCCCGGCCTGGTAGGCAATCCTGAAAAAATACGACGATAACCGCTCATATTTCCCCGTTCCCCACAAACCAAAGTGCCTCCACTGACCCCCCCTCTTCCTCCCTCCGGGCGTTACCGGGTCCAGGGATTTTCTGCGTACAAAATGATCATGAAAATGAAAAAACCGATTTGCCATCACAGATGGAATACACGAAACATCGTGAAAAGTGAAGATATCCTGTATCCAACAGAGTATGGAAAAACCAAGAAAAAAAATTATTTTATATTTCCGTCATCACGGTTTTTCTTGTTGTGATGGTTGCGATGAATTTCCCTTCAGCGAGGGGGTCTTTTCAAGAATTACACTGGATACAACATAGTTCCCTATCGCGACTACAATTACCAGTATGATTGTATGCAGGACAAGGGCTGAGTACACATCTCCACCGGAAGTTTGCAGCGCATTAAGTCCATAGAGGATCACGGCAAGTCCGACCGCACTGATACTGATCAGGCAAGCCCTTACCGAGGTATACATACGGCTGCGGGTATCCGGAAAGAGCAGGAGCCCTATCAATCCGATCAGGCCGAAGCCGACCCCAATAAAGAGCAGCAGCCAGATGAGGATATCGATCACCAGCGAACTCATCATTCACTGCTCCCGCAGAATTTCGCACATCCAATGGTTCCGGCAAAAAGAATGAGTGCAAGAACGATCGCCGCGTCAAGGATGAAGAGATTTCCCGAAGTGATACTAAAGACGAGTGCGGCTGCTGCTGTAAAGGTAATGAACGCAGTAAAAGAAACAAGCCGGTCATTCCGCTGAGGTCCGGGAATCACCCTCAGGACCGCACAGAGTGCAAGAAAACCAAAACAGAGTGCAGCAAAAAACCATGTGTCTATCATTTCTTGGAGTACTGTGGGAAAGCGGGGTATTTATCAATACTGCCATCTCGCTCATTTTTATTTCTGCAGAACGAATGTATAGACAGATGCCCCCGTCATATCTTGGGAAGATCCTTTTACGCTGGTGCGATCACTGCCATGCACCGGTCCTTGCTGAAAAGTGTGCCTGCGGGGCAGCGACACGAAGTGTTCCGCTGACGCCCCCGGGCGATGCCCGCCCGGCATTTCCCGCAGATGTCGCGCTTATCAATCAGATCTATACGGACCATTTCGGCGCCCCCCTCATTCCTGACGGTCATCTCGCGCTTCTCAATAAAGTGCCGGATCGTGACCGTATGGAAGAGATCATTGTCGGCGGGGGTATAGCCGGCAT
This sequence comes from Methanoregula sp., assembly GCA_041645435.1. Taxonomy (NCBI): domain Archaea; kingdom Methanobacteriati; phylum Methanobacteriota; class Methanomicrobia; order Methanomicrobiales; family Methanoregulaceae; genus Methanoregula; species Methanoregula sp. Next base: position 665,611 of record JBAZQB010000001.1, on the reverse strand, counting down.
AATCCGGTATTTTCCCGAACAAAAGCGCTGGGAACCGGTACCCCGCCCGGAAGCCTGCCTCCTGTTCACACCCAAAAAGCGGTTTGTTGTCATCGATGACGGTGCCATCCCCTTCATCCGTGACCAGGGCATGAGCGTTCTTGCGCCTGGACTGGTCTCCATCGATGAGAATATCAAGGCCGGTGATGAGGTGTTCATCCTGACGCGGGATGGCACCTGCATTGGTGTCGGACGCGCTAAAGTGGACGCAGCTGCCGCGCGTGAATTAACGAAGGGCCAGATTGTCAGGACACGCAGGAATATTGCATCAACGATTGTGCCGGGTGCGGCAGACTGGGCGGATGCCGTCCAGGCGAATGCCGATGTTCTCAGGAAGACAGAAGCATCATCAATCCTGTTTGTCCAGGAAGTTGCCGGGCGCAATATGGATCTGGTGGCAAACGTTTCGTACTCCGGGGGAAAAGACAGCCTTGCAACACTGCTGGTTGTAACGAAAGCAATTGGAAAAGTCCCGATGCTCTTTGCCGATACCGGCCTTGAGTTCCCCGAAACCTATGCCAATATTGATACTGCTGCCCGGCACTATGGGCTTGAGGTCATCCGCACCGATGGATCAACAACATTCTGGGAGACGTTCGAGCGGCAGGGCCCCCCGGCAGTCAATGCCCGGTGGTGCTGCAAGGTCTGCAAGCTGACACCCGTGGGGAACCTGATTAAGGATACCTGGGGCCAGTGCCTCTCGTTCATCGGCCAGCGACGCTATGAATCTGCTTCGCGGGCACAGAGTGAGCGTGTCTGGCGAAACAAGAATGTTCGGGCACAGCTCTCCGCTGCCCCGATACACAACTGGACCGCATTGCACGTCTGGCTGTACCTGATGCAGGAGAAGGCACCGCACAATGTGCTGTATGAACAGCGTCTCGACAGGATCGGATGTTTCATGTGCCCTTCGAGCGATATGGCTTTAATCCACATGATTGAAACGGAATATCCTGAACTCTGGAAAGGCTGGTTAGCGAAACTCGAACAGTATCAGGAAGCCCGAGGATTGCCCGCGGAGTGGATCACGGAAGGGAAATGGAGACTGGTTGAGGGATGTGCCGATGACGAAGATAGCCATTATTGATTATGGCCTGGGAAACCTCCGCAGTGTAATCCGCGGACTGGAAAAAGCCGGGGCACAGGCAGTTATCACCTGCGATGCTGACGAGATCGCATCTGCAGACGGTCTTGTGCTGCCGGGTGTCGGTGCATTCCATGAAGGGATGGAACAACTGGGTTTTTTAAAAGATACCGTCATCGATTCGACCCGTGAAGTTCCCCTGCTGGGGATCTGCCTCGGCATGCAGATGCTCATGGAAACGAGTGAGGAGCATGGAATCCATAAAGGATTGGGACTTATCCCGGGAAACGTGCGCCGGTTCCCCCGGGTTCACGGTCAGAAAGTGCCTCATATGGGATGGAACTCGTTAACCATCACCAATACCGATCACCCGCTGTTTGCCGGATTCGGCAGTGACGAGTACGTATACTTCGTACACTCGTATTATGCCGATACCACACCGGATAACACGCTCACGTCAACACACTATATCTGCCCCTTTGCATCTTCCGTTGGAAAGGATACCACATTCGGGGTCCAGTTCCATCCGGAAAAGAGCGGTGCAATCGGATTGCGTCTGCTGAGCAATTTTATCGGCATGTGTTGATCTCTTCCCTTTTTTCAGCCAGCCTTTCATACTGGTACAGATTCCAAAAGATACCATTTTATTTTCGGCCATTCGATGTTCTAGACATGAAAAGGATCATACTCATCGCATTATTCCTGATGTGTATTACCGGGACGGTATCTGCCTATGGGCTTTACGTCAGCTGCGCAGAAAGCGTTCAGGTGGGTCTCCCGCTGAAATGTTCCATTGACAGCGATTTCCCCCCGGGAACCACGTTCGATATCGTGTTTTACCAGACACAATACACCGCAACCGAAGTGAGTCGCCAGTCTTTAACGATTCAGGACAACAAGCTCACCCAGTACAAACTCCTGGATACTAAGGGTTTGCCCGGTGGCAATTATAAAGTAGAGGTCCAGTATCAGGGAGCAGATGAACCACGGCTTCGCTCTGATTCCCAGACCATGCAGCTGGTAAAACTTATCGACCGGTCCGGGGATGTCACCATCACTTCACCAATAACCCAGAGTCCCGAAGATGCGCTTCGTATCGAAGGGTCAGTCACCAAACTGGGGGATGGAGGAGTGAAAGTTGAGGTGCGGGGACCTGATGGGGGGGTACTTTTTGACTCCTGGATTGGTACAAAAGAGGATCTGCGATCCGGTGCCGGTGTCTTTACCAAACTCGTGGGAGTGACCGGCCCCGGAGATTATGATGTCGCGTTCACCGACACGAAAGGATATATCGGAACGATCACGTTCCACGTTGCAGCCCCGGTAACCCAGTCAATCACGCCGGTATCTACAACCAGTGCGGTGGTTAAAACAACAAAAGCCCCGACCACAGCACCAACACCCTGGCCAACTGCCACACAATCTCCGCTGTCACCGGTAACAGCGTTCGTTGGTATCGCAGCTGCCGGACTTGTTGCCATGTCTGTCACGAAACGACGCTGAAAATAATCTCTTTTTTTGCATCCTTTTGGTGTTACCTGATGTGCTTAATCAGGATCCGCAGGTCAACCTTTTTTTAAGGATTGTTTCTTGAAAATAAAAAAAAATAGAAAAACGGGCTCTGTTGAAACGGGCATAAACGATTCAGTTCACACCCAAACCATGAAAATCGTTTTTATGATTCTTCCCCGCCTCAGGGCCTGCTATGGATATCTTGTATCCATGGGTTCCTGTGGCCTGACGGCCATGAATACTTCCGAGTCACGGCGGGGCGCAATGAGGTTTTAGTATTTTTGTCATTGAACCGCCGCGGGGCGCCCTTTGAGGTCGGCGGAGTTTATCGTATATGGGGGAGAGTGGGTGTCATCCTCATATCAGCCGCAGAGAATAGACAAGCAACGGGAAAGAGAGGAATTAACAGAATCCAAAAACATAAAAAAACCGTGTCTGCTTTAACGTCGTTTCCAGAGATATGCCTCGTAACAGAGCAAGACAAAAATAACCATCACCCCGCCAAGAAAGAATGCCAGTGCGGTATCCGGTATAAGGGGAAACGCGGAGGTTGCAGTCCCGGGAGGGATTTGAGAAAACGAAGTTATTGCTTCCGGGACTGGTGTGAAATTTGCAGCACCCGTTTCAGAAATTCCTTTTGCCCCGGCCATCCAGACGTCGGGAGTTGTCGTGGCATTTACTGTGTACCCGTCAGCCGCTGTTTTCATGGCATATGCACTCCCGGACTCCTGCACAGCCATGCGGGGAACTGCATTCAGGCTGCTGCGCATCATGCTCTCCGATCCAAAGAGGGAAGACATGATTGCGATAACAACCGAGCCGAAGGCAACAATGCCGAACAAGGAGGCATATTTCAGCAGCAGTGAACGCACATTGGACTGCCGGGGTGCAACAATGAGGAGCTGGTTAGTGAGCGAATAGAGTTTCACCTCCCGCCCTTTGACACTGTATTTTGTTTCTGAAACTGACAGAAGTCCCGCATCGAGCAGGTTTTCCACATGATATTTTGCCGTGGTCATGGGAATGGCGAGCCGTTCGGTAATATCCGTCAGGCTCTTCTGGCCGTCACAGAGGAGCTGGAGGATATCGCTTGCCGTCTGGCTGCCCATGGCTTTGGCTATCTTCTGTGCCCGTTCATCGCCCGGTTCTAAAACTACAACCTCCTCTGCCATGATTATTCGTTACGGTCAGCCCTGCAGGGCGGCAATAATCCGTTCACGCCCGACTTTCAGGGCAAGGTCAATCTGGTTTGCATCAGGACCGCCACCCTGTGCCATCGTAGGTTTGCCCCCGCCTTTTCCGCCGAGCAGGCTGCACACCTGACCGATAATATCTCCGGCATTTACCCGGGGTTCTCCGGATGCGAGAACAACTCTTACCGATTCCCCCAAACCTGCAAGAAGGGCTACACCGCCTTTTTCTGATACGGAGGTAGCCAGTTGTGCAAGTTCCTTCTGGGGGAGATCGATGCGCTTGATCACGACAGGAATACCTCCCATCGATTCGGCAACGAGGGACTGCATCTCCAGCTCAACCACTTTTGAGCTCATGCGTTCGATCTCTTTTTTCTGGTCTTTCCATTCCGAAAAGAACCGGTTCACGGTTGCCGGCAGGTTATCCGGCTGGACGGACAGGACTTCAGCTGAAGAAGTGACGATCTGTTCGAGATGCTGCATATAGTAGATTGCAGCAACACCTGCGGTAAACTCGATCCGTTCGATACCGTCCTGGATATGTTCCACCCGGATGATCTTGATGACCCCGACTTCGCCGGTGGTCCGGCAGTGGGTGCCGGCACAAGCTTCGATATCACCGGCAACTTTGACGATCCGGATATCCCTGCCGGGCGGGACGCCGCCCTGGTACAGGGAGAACCCGTATTTCTGTTCGGCTTTGGTCCGGTCTTCTGTCGTGATCTCGACCGGCTGGCTTGCCATGATCATGCGGTTTGCCGAAGTCTCTATCCTGCGGAGCTCATCCGGCGTGATGTGCTTGAAATGCCGGAGATCCATGCGGGAACTTTCGCTGCCTTTCTGGGCTCCGGCCTGGTGAATATGCGCACCGAGCACTTCCTTTGCGGCATGGAGTACGATATGGGTGGCCGTGTGATGGCGCATCAGTGACCAGCGCCGCTCTTCATCCACCATTCCCTTGACCCGGTCGCCGCGCTGCAGGATACCGCCGCTGATGTGGTGGAGGATCACTTCACCGACTTTTATCACATCGTCAACCCTGACCATGCTGTCGGAGCTGACCATGGTGCCGGTGTCTGCGGGCTGACCGCCACCAAACGGGTAAAAGAGCGTCTGGTCGGTGACTGCATACCCGTCAAAGAAATCCAGTACAACCGCTTCGAATTCGACATCAGACGGCTGCTCATAGTATAGTTTTTTTGTCGGGGGGAGTCCAAGTACCCGTTCATCATACTTTGCCGTCGTATCAACTTCTGCTTCCTTTTTCGATTCGGAATGCATGTCGGCAACCATGGAGTAGAAATTGTCGGGCAGGTCGACGACTGCGCCTTCTTTGGTGGCAATATCCTTGATCATCTCCGGCTGGATGCCATGCGAGTCGTACAGGGTGATAATCTCGCTTAAAGGCACACGCTGACTCTTGGCCCTGTATGTCTTTGCAATCTTCTGGACAATCCGGGTTCCGCGCTCGAGCGTTGACGCATATTTCTCGGTCTCGCGTTCGGCAATTTCCCGGACAACGCCGATATCCTGCTCGAACTTTTTCATGCCGATGATGCGGGTCTGCTGTTCGATCAGATCTGCCAGTGGTTCTTCGATCTTGAGATCGGTCATCATCCTCAGGGTACGGCGGATAACGAGCCGTGCAAGATACCCTTCCCGCACATTGGACGGTACGATACAGTCACCGAGCATATAAGCAAGGCACCGGGTGTGATCCACCGTTGCGTACACCTTCTCGATAGGGGTGATCATCCGGTCAAGTTTTTCCGGCGAGATATCGATGGCTGCTGCCACTTTCTTCCGGAGCTGGAAGAGGTTGGTGCCGGAGATATCCATGAGACCGGCGAATTTTGCATTGAGCGAGAGGAGCTTGGTGTAATCCTTGTTGTCAAGCATGTGGGAGAGACCGGCTGCACCCATGACCCGGCTCACCATCTCCGGAAATACCGCATCGTAGATCGTAGGCGACCCCTTTGAAGCCCAGACCAGTCGTTCCAGCCCATAGCCGGTATCGACAATCCGCAACTTCATCGGGTAGTACATCTCGCCCTTGAGATCGTACCCCTTTTCAGCAGTCTTCTGGCGCCCGAGGCTCATAAACACGAGCGTGGCAATCTCAAGACCGCCGATCAGCACCTCGACACTGGGGCCGGCATTCCCGCCGCCAATCCACGGGCTCTCTTTGAATGTCACTTTATTCAGATCGCCACCAATGGATGCGATGAACTGGTCGCAGAGCTCAACCGTCCGGTCCTTCCAGTAAATCTCTTCTGACGGCGTGTTGAAGGCGTGGTGTGCCATCATCTCAAAGGTGGTCAGGTGTCGTCCTGATCTGCCGACCGAGTCGAGATCATTGAGCCGGATGCAGGGTTGGGAGATCGTGAGCGGGTTTGCCGGCGGGGGGACGATCCCGCTGGTGACAAAAGGCTGGAAATCCGCGATCGATGCGATGGTTAAGTAAATATCATCTCTCCACCGTGCTGCTACCGGGTAGCGCTCGATCCGGGTGTGCCCCTGTTTCTCAAAAAATGAAAGATAAGCCTCCCGCATGGTATCGAGATTGTGCGTTTTGAAGACCGGTTCGCCAATAAAATTGTACGGTTCGCAGGGTGCATCACCACAGATCTCACGCGCATGGTCACGTGTCCAGAATGCAGACCCGCAAGCCTTGCAGATCTTGCGGACCATTCCCTGTTCTTTAAAATAATCCAGCTGGTATTCCTCTTCGAGCATTAATTGCACATCCATGGAGCAGAGATCATGAAATTCCTGTGAAATAGCAAACCAATTACCTCATACGGCACGGAAAGTATCATTCCTTGAGCAGTAATTTTAGGATCCGGGCAGGATCGAGTTATCGGTCCGGTGTAATGGCTTTGCTGATATCCATCTATGATTCTGACCGTAAAGGCAAAAGGATTTCCGATGAGGGGAGGGGTGTGTCTCTAGTTTTGCTCATCGCAAAAAAACCTGTCCATGAGGAGTGTGCCTGAGATGACCGCAACACTAATGTCATACACCGCTCAGTCTTTTGTATGGAGGCTCGTGCTGAGAAACATTTCGATAAAGGTGCAGATTTTGCCAAACTCGGAGATCTTGAGAAAGCGATTGCCTTGTTTGATAAGGCGCTTGTCCTTGAACCCGAAAACGACATGGTCTGGGTTCTCCGGGGATCCCTGCTGAATGAACTCTGCCGGTACTCAGATGCCCTCACCTCATATGATAAAGCGCTTGCCATCCGGCCGGACTATGACGTGGCATGGTATAACCGGGGCACGACATTGCGTAAACTCGGACGGTTTACCGATGCGGTAACCTCTTTTGACAAAGCGCTGGCAATCAATCCTGCATATCCCAGTGCAAAAAAGGACCGGGAAATGGCGCTTCAGGAGCGGGATAATTCCCCGTGCCGATGAATGATGATGAGGGTATTTTTCTCTGCCGTCAGCTGAGTTGATCAACGTACCAGGAATCGACAGGAGTGAACTGGCCGGTCGTGAGTGCGATCTGCACCGCGAGCAGGTGCCAGCAGGTCCTGCCCCGGTACAGGAAATCCCGGCAGGTGCAGAAATCCTCGTCCACGACATACTCCGCGGTCCTTCCTTCAACAACAAAAAAATCCCGGTACTGCTTGATCTTGCCGGCATCGATGGCTGCAAGAGCTTTTTTGCCCCGGGCTCCAAAGGCCGCTTCAATCTCTGCACGCAGGGTTGCATCCAGCGCGTGCTTTTCCTTCATCCGTTCCCAGAGATCGTTCATGGGATGGAATGAAGCCGGGGGGGATCATCGATGTACTGCCAGCCTTTCCGGGCAGCAAGGCGGCGCATGGCCGGGGCTTCCAGCGCGTAATGGGTTGCTTCAATGCAGGGCAGGGGTGAGGAACGGGCAACAGAGTGTTTCAGCTCCGCAGAAAGGAAAGCATCGGCCCCCGCTTCTTTTGCTGCGGTAAGGAATGCGGGATCAAATCCGCTGCCGGCAACCATTGCGAGGCGGGACAGGGATGAGAGTTCTCCCCAGATCCGGATATTTCCTCCCAGGCGCCGGGCCAGTTCATCTATCGGGATTGTACAGGTGCCAATGATACCCGGTGAGAGCGAGACCAGATCTTTTACTGACAGGAGTTCAGCCAGCGCATCGTTCACCCCTTCCGGTGCGTGATCGAAATTGGTATGCATGACATAGAGATTCATATCTGCCGCGAGCAGCTGGCGCATCAGCGATGCGGTTGGCCCGGTCAGTGCGGTCACCGGTGTCCATAATGGCGTGTGATGAACGACAAGCATATCCGCTCCTGCTTCAACCGCCCTGCTGACCACCGCATCTGTCGCGTCTAACGCACAGCAGATAGTATTGATATCCGGCCGGCCTTCGACAATCAGGCCGATCCTCCCGCAATCGAACTCCTCGGCGAGATTGGGTGGGGCCAGTTGTTCCATCTCGTCAATGAAGGCACGCACATGCATACTGGTGATTGGGCGCCGGGGGTTAAAAATCATATATTACTAATGGTAATAACGATTGTATTAAATATGCATTAAAGCGTATTTCTGGATATGCACAAGTCGATCAGCCAGATCAATGAGCGGATCCGAGACGGCAGTGCGCGGGTGGTTACCGCAGAAGAGATGCCTGCGATCGTTGCCGAACTCGGTGAACAGGGAGCTTTAAAAGAAGTGGATGTGGTCACTACCGGCACCTTTGGTGCCATGTGTTCATCCGGTGCGTTTTTTAATTTCGGGCATGCGGAACCGCCTATCCGCATGGAGCGGATCTGGCTGAATAATGTTGAAGCCTACGGGGGACTGGCGGCAGTTGACACGTATATTGGTGCAACGCAGCAGTCCGATACCCGCGAAGATGAGTATGGCGGTGCGCATGTGCTCGAGGATCTTGTGGCAGGAAAATCCGTAGAACTCCGTGCAAGTTCCCGCGGCACGGACTGTTACCCGCGCCGCACGATTACCACCGAGCTGCTGCTGGAAAATGTAAACCAGGCAATCATGTGCAACCCGCGCAATGCCTACCAGCGCTACAATGCTGCCACCAATACCACGGATCGTACCCTTCACACCTACATGGGAACGCTGCTGCCCGGTTGCGGCAATGTCAATTTCTCGGGTGCGGGCCTGCTCAACCCGCTCTCGAATGATCCGCACTGCCGGCTGATCGGCAGTGGTGTCCCGATCTTTTTATGCGGTGCACAGGGTATGGTAGTTGGCGAGGGTACCCAGCATTCACCGGCGGGAGGGTTTGGAACGCTGATGGTTACCGGTGATTTAAAGCAGATGTCTCCGGACTATATGCGGGCAGCGACCATGACCGGTTACGGGGTTACGCTGTATGTGGGTCTCGGTATACCCCTGCCGGTACTCGATATTGATGTCGTGCGGGCAACTGCCGTGCGTGATGAGGATATCAGCGTTGACATCCTGGATTATGCAGTTCCGAGCCGGAGCCGGCCTGTACTCCGGAAAGTCAGCTATGCAGAATTGCGCAGTGGTTCGATTGACCTGAATGGAGAAGAGGTAAAAACATCGTCCCTGTCCAGTTTCCGCCGGGCACGGAAGGTGGCTGCGGAACTGAAAGGATGGGTTGAACAGGGAAAAATGCAGCTGGCTCTTCCCACGCGCCCGATTGATGCCAAAAAAGTATCAAGACCAATGCACCAGAGCACGCTGGGCCCCCGCGTCCTTGACATCATGGACCGGCAGGTCGTTAGTATCCATGAAGATGAAGAGATCAAGACTGCTGCAAAAAAACTGCTCAAGGGCGAGACCAACCATCTCCCGGTGATCAATGCAGCCGGCATACTGGTTGGCATTGTTACCACCTTTGATATCTCCAAAGCAGTGGCAAATCCCGGAAAGGCACATCTCGTCAAGGATATCATGAAGACCAAAGTGATCACGGCAAAACCTGACGAAGCTGTTGATATCGCAGTGCAGAAACTCGAGAAGCATAACATTAGCGCGCTACCGGTTGTTGATGCAGAGAACCATGTGCTGGGTATCCTGACCGCGATGAATCTCGGGAAACTGTTTGGCGGGAGGTGGCTGAAATGAAACTGCTGGTGAATTTCTCACGCGGAAAAGGTCGGAAGCCGATCATTGCGCAGGTTGTCCGGGATACCGGTGTGCTCATCAATGTAGAACGTGCTGTTATCGACTCCTCGGAAGGAGAGGCACTCATCGATGTACCGGATGACCAGTGTCAGCTCGTGCGCGATTCGATGACCAGCATGGGCGCAACCGTACACCTTCTCGAAAACGGTGTGAACCTGAACGAGAGCGAATGCGTTGACTGCGGAGCATGTATCAGTATCTGTCCCCGCGAAGTCTTCTCGTTCGATCCTGACTGGAAGCTCAGCCTTGATGAGAAACGGTGCGTGCTCTGCGGCAAGTGTGTCGATGCCTGCCCGTCCCATGCCCTTACCCTGCCGGTATGATCCGCGAACGGTTCTCGTACCGGCAGACGTTCGCGATAATCCTTGCGGATGAACCGGAACATATCGGGGCTGCAAAAACCGGGATGCTTGCAGCGCGACAGGTGCTGGAAGCGTATATTGCCCGCGATCCTTTTTTCTCCACCACCTTCGATCCCTACACGCCAGACTCGGATGAGCTGATTATCATCCGTATGGCAGATGCAACCCGGACAGCCGGTGTCGGGCCGATGGCGGCAGTTGCCGGCGCGATTGCGTGGGCGGGTATTGAAGCGATGCAGGAAGCCGGTGCGGTATTCGGTGTAATCGACAACGGGGGCGACATCGCGCTCATCTGCGACCGGCCGGTACGGGTAGGAGTACATGCGGGAACCGCTGCGCTCTCCAACCGGATCGCCTTTGTTGTGCCTCCGCAGGATTCGGTTCTCGGCATCTGCACCTCCTCTGCAACAGTCGGACCTTCGATCTCCTTTGGCGTGGCCGATGCGGTCACGGTCTTCTCCCGTAATGTTGCCCTTGCAGATGCGTGGGCCACTGCGGTCTGCAACCAGATCCGTCCGGACAATCAGTCGGTGCTTGACCAATGTAACCCAAATGATGTACGCGGGATATTTGCAATCATGGGGGATCAGCATGTCACCTGGGGAGTGTTGCCCCCCATTGTGAGTGCGGATGTGGATGAACGGTTGATCAGTGCGGGGGACCGGTGAGAGACGATTTTAAACGGCTATTATGCCGGGAATGCACCGGGCCCGGAGTGTTTCTCTCCCCGGCACTGTGATCGATTACACGGCAGTCGTGAAAAAAGGTTATCCGGCTTCCAGGAAAACGACATCAGGTAAATCCCTGAAATGCTTATCCCCGGTCACAATAGTATGGCTGCCCTGTTTTGCGGTCGCAAGGATAATCGCATCCGCAATTCCTCCGTGGATCTCTTTATGGCGCAACATTCCTGCCATTGTTGCGATCTCCCGGCTGATGGGAATCAGGGTGCAATAATTCAGCATCTCACAAATCCGATCCTCAACCATAGTCTTTCCCTGGGATGCATACCGCTGTGACACTTCAGCAATGGTGATGGTTGAAATAATAAGATCGTTTCCCGATTCAATGTAATATTTAGCCGGCGATTCCGGATGGTTCCAGTAATCGATCCATGCCCAGGTATCAAGAAGGTATGCGATAGGGATCATCCTCCTCTCGTTCAAAGGTGCCGCCGCTGGGGAAACGCCCGGCTGATGAGGGCAGGTTCTTCCTCCGCTCCTTAAAGAGGAAACTGATGGCATCATCATAGGTGTCAAGGTGCTCCATTTCCTTGACCTGATCAAGGGTCATTTTTGTCAGCTGACTGATCTGGATGGTGCTCTTGGGATTTTTTGCCTTCTCCTTCCGGGAATGAACCGGTTTGATGGATGCCCGTTGACGCGGGCTGTCCGGAGCCTGAATCCTGGCAGTTGCCTTTGGCATAATCTGTATACTATAGTTTGTAGTTTAAAATATTTTTCTTTGGATGATTTGCTGATGGGATTTGTGCGGGAGTTTTATTTTGTTATTGAGGATAAAAAGATCGAAGCCAATACTATTCCCGGCCAATCATGAGAATTTTGAGTTTCAATCCTTGTTCTCTTGGATGATTCGCTCGAAGCAAAGAAAATCGATCCTCAAGTGCGAAGCAAGCCCGGTCTCAATCCACACACCTGCGAAAGTGTGACCCGCACAACACCATACGTCGGCAAAACCCATTCTTCCCTCGCCCTAACCAAAAACCCGGATCCATCCCCGGAAAAAATGACCTTCACATTCGCATCCCGGCAGCCTTTTCGGGTGCCGGATGGAGTAAACTACATAGCGAAAATGCCTCGATTTTAAGGCCCTTGGCGGGCTTTGAGAGAGGGCGTTTCCGCCTTTATTTTGGCAAACAGGGCGCGAAACGAGCGGATTTTCTACAGGAACCAAAACGGAGGGTTTATCGGGGTTTTCCGGTACAGGAATTTTGTAAACGGAGCCTGGAATGGGCTTATTTGAGCTCATGATCCAATCCCTTGAAATGTACATACCAGCGGTAAAGGAGTCATGAAGAGGGAGATCAATTTTTTACGCACACGATTTTTAAAAAATCCCCCCGGAAAAAAAGAGTCTCCCATTCGCATCCCGGCAGCCTTTTCGGGTGCCGGATGGAGTAAACTACATAGCGAAAATTGCCTCGATTTTAAGGCCCTTGGCAGGCTTTGAGAGAGGGCGTTTCCGCCATTATTTTGGCAAACAGGGCGTGAAATGCGCGGATTTTCCACAGAGGCCGAAACGGAGGGTTTTTCGGGGTTTTCCGGTACAGGAATTGTGTAAACGGAGCCTGAAACGGGCTTATTTGAGCTCAGGGGATGGGCACCCTGAAACCATATTTCTGACAAGGGAGAAATTATGGATGAGTGACCGAGATTTCCCGATTTCAATCCGCACACCCGCGAAGGGTGTGACTGCCAATTCGACACTTTTTCTTGATCCCAAAAAAAATGATTTTTTAAAAACCGCTCATGACTGCATCATTTTCCAAATCAGCCTCCTCGTGTATCAATACGTTGAATATGTTTCAGTTTATGAATAATTTCATCGACTTGAAATGAGATCAGAAGACCCCGGCAATGATCGATAAAATTGCGGATCATCCATGGACTTGGGGAGAATTTTTGTCTCATCATGTTCAGTTGTAGATTAGGTCACAACCCAAAAGAGCCTGTCAGCGCACTTTTCCGGGTTCAGATTATAGACATTCAAGATAAACAGCGGGGGAACCATCGCACTATATCAAATATTTTTAATATGCCGGTTATAAATTCCCCTTCATTCAACGGGACCCGTACGGGTAAAAAGATACCCGCCATTATACAAAAAAATTATTCCGGAAAACACGGCAGATAACCAGAAATCCGTCCGGCTCCGGTCACCGGTATTCCGGGCTCTCCAGAAATGTCTTGCCCTGCCCGTACGCGGATTTACCGGAGAACGTGGCCACTACCTTATCGCCATCGCTGATAACGATGATGGGTTTTCCTTCCCGGATGCCAAAAAACATTTCCAGGAGATCTGTTTCTTCGACCATAAGACCCCCGCGAAGGGCAGATGCCGGTTCAAGGTCGAGTCGTTCCTGTACCAGCATATCCGGTTCAATGCGGAAAAAATAATAAAAAACCTGGTACGCATTCAGCTGATCTGATACTAAAAGTTCGTCCCGCACAAGTTGATCGAGCGCATCTATGCCCCGGGCAAGCAGTGCCATATCATCATCAGCATCTTCCAGCAGGCGATCCGCAATAGCAACGAGCTGGGAAAACGGGATGCCTGCCTCTTTCTCACTCATGAGCAGTTATTGGATGCGGACGCATAAAATATCCCGTACCGGTGACCCTGCAATAAGAGATCTGACACAATGCTTATTCTCCATTATGGGGAATGAGTAAAGGTGAAAGATGAGGATATCGACTGGATAATCTACCATATCATTGCCCGGGAACCTTCGGTTATGACAGGAAATCTGGCTGCCGCAAGCGGACTTGATGCAACAACTATCGAGTCCTCACTGGTCCGCCTCCAGCGGGCATTCCTGATCGAGCGGACTGAATATTCGGTACGGGCGCTCAGCTTCGGTGAATCCCTCATAAAAACCCAGGTAAAGTATTCTGATGATCTCCCGTTTGTTCTGGAAAACGGCGTGATAAAGGAGAAGAAACGATAACATGACTGAACACGAAGTTGCCATCCTCCGCATCGGCCACCGCCCCGAACGCGACCAGCGGGTGACTACGCATGTAGGCCTTACAGCACGGGCGCTGGGTGCAAAAGGCATGTATCTTGCCGCTGCCGACAAGGGTGTGGTGGAGAGTATCGGCGATGTGGTTGAACGCTGGGGCGGTGAGTTCTTCTGCCAGGATAATGTGAAGTGGCGCACCTGTATCAAGGAATGGAAGGCGCAGGGTGGTGTCGTTGTTCACCTCACCATGTACGGCCTCAACCTGCCCGATGTGATCGGAGAAATCAGGCCTCACAACAAGATCCTCGTCATCGTAGGTGCCGAAAAAGTACCTGGAGATATCTACGGCCTTGCGGATTACAATGTAGCCGTTACCGGCCAGCCCCATTCTGAGATTTCGAGCCTGGCACTCTTTCTCGATAACCTCTTCTTAGGAAAAGAGTTTGCCTGCGAATTTCCCGGCGCACAGATCCAGATTATCCCGACGCGCGTGGGGAAACAGACGGTGGAACGGTGAAAGGCAGGGTACTGGTCGCAGGTTTTGCAACACGCCATGTAGCGCAATCCGCATTCCATGCAGGCTATGAAGTCTGCGCTGTGGATCATTTCTGCGATCAGGACCTTTCCTGGTACACAAAAGACCGGATACGATTCGAAGATCTTGCTGATCTCCCTGATGCGATGGATCAGATGAGTCACCGACATTCGTTTGATCTGCTTGTGGTCACGTCCGGCGCTGAGGAACTTCCCAGTTCGATTCCACTCTGCGGCACTCCCAGGGAACATGTGGCACGTTTCATGGATAAACTGGATATCCAGCATTTCTTCGAATTGAATAACATACCGGTTCCCCGGCTTCTCAATGACGATGAATATCCTGCCATGGTCAAACCCCGGCGTGGTGCCGGAGGATGGCGCAATGCAGTTGTCACCACTGCTGCTGAACAAAAAGCCTGGGAACTCCTCTACCCGGATGCAGAATATATCCGGCAGGAAATGATTACCGGGATTCCGGCAAGCGTGTGCTGCGTTACGGACGGCACACGGGCACGGGCAATCGCATCAAATGAACAGATCCTCCGTGGCAATGGCGAATCCTCGTTTGGTTTCTGCGGGTCCGTTACACCGTTCGATCACCCGCTTTCCGGGCAGATGATGGAGATGGCCGAACAGGTTGCAGCCGCGAGTGGCTGCATCGGCACCATAGGCATTGATTTTGTAATCGGCGCTGAGGGGCTGCATGCAATTGAGATAAATCCCCGTTTCCAGGGGACCGTAGATACAGTGGAGCGGGCGCATGGGTGCAATCTTTTCCAGTACCATGTCGCTGCATGCGCGGGTTTCCTTCCACCTGTTTCTCCTTCAATAAAACAGGTTGCCGTACGCAGCATCCTGTTTGCTGACAGGAATTGTACCGTAAAAGCCGATCTCAAACACCTGCGATCGTATATTGCAGATATCCCTCACCCGGGTGCAACATTCGAAGCAGGACAGGCGATTGTGAGTGTATATGGCTGGGGAGAGACTCGTGATACAGCATGTGCCTTGCTGGATAAACATATTAGCACCGTTAAACAATACATACGGTGATGGTTCCTGCAAACGACGTGCTTGGTGATCCGGCAGTACGGGCATATCTTCATAGGCTGGTTGGCGATGAAGGGCTCAATCTTCTTGAACGCTTCCCCAAAGAAGGCGAACACAGCGATGAAGATCTTGCTGCAAGTACGGGTATCAACTTAAATACCGTGCGGCACACGCTCTACACCCTGTATGAAAAGCGTCTGGCCGAATATCACCGTATCAAGAATAATGAGACCGGCTGGCTTACTTACCTCTGGCAGCTGCGCCCCGATCATATCTTTGATGCTATCCGCGAGGATATGGGACTCGTGCTGGAAAAACTCTCGCGCCGCGAGAAGTACGAAGAAGAGAACGACTTTTTCATCTGCAAGGATTGCCACCTCATATTTACCTTTCCCCTTGCGATGAACAGTGATTTCAAATGCCCTGCATGTGATCAGCCGATGGGACATTTTGACAATGAGATGCTCTTAAAATCGCTCAAGCATCGCATCGACTCAATCAAAAAGTCGCTCGGCCATGCCTGATCAGACAAGAGAAAACTATGAAAAAATGCTGCGCGATGCCGGGTGCAGCGAAAAAGTCATTGCCCACTGCAGGGCAGTGACAGATTGTGCGTGTGAATACGCACAGCACAATCCCTCGATTGATTTTTCTTTGGTACAGGCAGGTGCCATGCTGCATGATATCGGACGGGGTAGCACCCACACGATTGCACATGCACAGCAGGGTGCAGATCTCCTGCGGGCCAAAGGTTTTTCTGAAAAAGTTGCCCGTATCGTTGAGTGTCATACCGGTGCAGGACTGACAGCTGACGAATGTTCACTGCTGGGATTGATTCCACGGGATTGCATGCCTGGAACCATTGAAGAGAAGATTGTCTGCCATGCTGACAACCTGTGTGCCGGTTCCCGGAGGATGAGTATTGAGCAGAGTATCAGTCAGGCATCTCACCTTCCCCGGAAGGTAAGAGAGAGGATGTACCAGCTTGCAACTGAAGTCGAACTTCTCTGCAAATAAAAAAATTAAACGGTTTTTCTTTTATTGCCCTGTGCGGCTTATATGATAACCTGTTTTACCTGCGGCAGTGCCCGGATCTGCTCAATAACGCCCAGAGGCAGGGGTTCTTCAACGATGATCACCAGTTTCGGTTCCTCGGAAAATTGCGGATCGGTGACAAATATCTGCCGTATGGAAAGAAGGTGATCGGAAAGTACGCGTACAGCAGCCCCGACAATCCCGCGCTCATTGGCATTCTTGGGAAGCACGACAATTACGGTAAACCCGAGTGATTCGGCAACCCTGCTCAGGTCCGGAGTAGCCCGCATATTCAGAAAAATATCCCTGAGTAACGGGCGCTCAAGAATGCGTCGAGCTGTTGAATCTACCACCCGACGGTCTGATCCGATCGCTTTTGCGACAGCCGTTGCCGGCATCTCGATACCATTGCAGCTGATCCGGCCATCCTCTGTCACCCCAAAACCGTTTTCAAGAAGGAACCGCACCACCCGGCTCTGTGAAGGCGAATCAGCAAATTCACTGATGATATCAGACCACATACTCACCACTGGGTATGACGCATATAAATATACATCTATGTAAATCCGGAGTCATCAAGGTACATGAAATTTTTTCAAGGCCCGGCCAACCGCAATAATTTGTAATCGCACAAAAAACCAATCCAAATCTCCGGTTATTCCGGGCGATCAGACGCTTACCGAACATAACATTCTTTTAGATGGACAACCTCTTTGTTATGGCACAAAAGCGAGGGTAGCCAAGCCAGGTCAAAGGCGCTAGGTTGAGGGCCTAGTCTCGTAGGAGTTCTTGGGTTCGAATCCCATCCCTCGCATTGCTGTTTTGAAACTTTTCATTGTTAACCCCGGTTGACGTATCTTCAAAAACGTTATTTTGACAAGATTCATTATTTTATCCAACACAAAAATTGTCATGAAAAAGACCGGGATCACAATAGTTGCTCTTCTTGTTATAACAGCAATTTTTTTATCAGGTTGTACTTCACCATCTTCATCACCTGCGCAACAATCCGCTTCGCTAAAAACGGGTACGGAGTTTGATCACCTGTTGCTCTCTCCAGAAGATCTGCCCCAAGGATTGGTACGGGCAGCTGACGGACCTATGCAGGCATCGGATGTCACCGGCACTATGAGAAATTTTGGATGGCAGCGGGGACATCGCACCCTGTATGCAGATGCAATCCCGCTCACGGATAAATCGAAGGTAATGGAGCAGGATATCATGATCTTCGATGAGGCAAATGCTTCTGCGATGCTGGAGGAACACAAGAGGTCCTTTACTGACATAAAGAGCACTGATATAACTGCACTGCTCCTTCCCGACCCGAATCTGGGAGAAAAAAGTTTTGCCATAAAGGTTACGACTACGAGTACGACGGGAGCAGAAACATACTTCTATGTAATCGGGTTTGTAAAATCCGGCAAATATGAGGTATTCTCATTCGAAGGAACTCCCGCAACATACCCGGCATTTTTGCACCTTGCGGAGCGGGCAGCAGATAAAATACGGTAAGTGTAGCGATTCGGTATATTACTATTTTAAAAAAAACTAACGATAGGGGGATTATTTACCCGTTTTTTTTTAATTATCTGGGAATTAAAATTGCATGGGTGGGGTAATGAGTTCTTAAGAGTTATACCCGCAACAGAGAAATTACCGTTCAATGAGCCGTATATGTTCATCGGTTTTTTTCGCCAGATCGGCTTGTCCCTGCAATCGTGCAACATCCGACATTGCTTCGAGTACATGCACGGACTCTTCGAGAAATGAGAGAATATCTGCGGGAAATACTTCTATTCCGTACTCGTCCTGCAGGAAAACGGCGATCTGCCGGTGATCGAGCCCGTTCTCGCGGAGCTCAATGACTTTTTTCGAGAACTTTTTTTCCGGGCAGCCGCAGAGGGGGGAATCCTTACAGGTGCAGCGGAGAAAATCGTTAAAAAAAGCAAGGATCTGGTCTCTCACGCCATAGTCAAGTGAATCATAATCCAGGCGCGAACAGAGTGCTTCGAGCATGGTGCCGGAAAATGCAAGCTCAGGAAGGCGATAGCCGGTGAGCCGCTCAATTTTTTTTGCATTCCGGAACCGTGCCCGGTCAGCGATCAATCCTCGTCTCCTGTTGTCTCATCAAAGTTCTTTAACGAAGTCATTGCTTCGCCCATCCGCTCGCACTCGATCAGCCATTCATCAAAAAGCGTGGTCTGTTCAACATCGTCTTTGACATATTTGCTGCAGCAGGTTGCGCCGTCGATAACAGCGGCACCGATATTTGATACCGTTTCAAGCGCTTTTTCCATGTCCTTCTCTACTTCAGCCTTGCCTTTCTTGACCAGTGTCTTGATGTCCTTGTCAAAACCCCCGGCAAGATAGAGCCGGCAGGATGCAAAGAGCGCCAGTTTGGGGAGCTGGAGAAGCTCCACAAGCTCACCAAGCTCACCTTCGGGAGCAGGGGACATGACGATTGCCTCGACCTGCGAGAGTTTGTCAACTGCCTCTTCAAAGGTATACCGCTTGTTCTGGTAGAGCTTGATGATCTTTAAGACAGAAACAGTGATGTCGACTGAGAATCCGTCAAGTATCCGGAATCCTTCGGGCAACTCTTCACTCTTGGGGTCAGATTCAAAACTCGCTTCTTTGAGGGATTTTAACCAGTTGTCCCAGCGTTCCTGGTTGTAAAAAATATAAAACAACTTCAGCGGTTCAGCCTCGATTTTCTTACTCGCCTTTTTCGCCATTTCAGTACACTATTCACTCTCCTGATTAAAGGATTTCGTTGTCAGTACTCTTTTTTTAACAACAAATCCCGTAAAAACAGTACTTGAAAATGAAAAAACATCCGCAAAAACAGTCTGTCACCGCCAATGGTTATCTCCCTTGAATATCAATAGTTCATAAGAATATGCAAACCGGCCAAGAAAACTGCAGTTCAAAACGGCTCGTAATGGTACGATACGGCGAGCTGTTTTTAAAAAGCGAACCGGTGAAACACCATTTTATCGGATTGCTCTTACGAAATATCGGAAAAGCACTTGCCGCGTCAGGGCTGCGTGGACATTACGAAACGCCCCGGGGGCGTATCCTGATCTTTGGCGATGAGCCCGAAAAAATAGCCGATATTGTCTCGCGTATTTTTGGGATTGTCGATGTCAGCATCTGCATAAAAACCGGGGGTCATATCGATGATCTCTGCACAGCAGCAATTACCCTGGCAAAAGAACACCTTTCAGCGGGTATGAGTTTTGCCGTCCGGGCAAAACGCCAGCAGAAGACAGGACTTGACAGCCAGGTACTGGGTGCCCGGATAGGTTCTGCAATCTATGAGCAGATTCCCGGCCTGCACGTTGACCTTGATCATCCTGATTACGAGGTCTTTGTCGAAGTGAGGGATTTTGGCGGACTGGTATATGATTCACGGATTACATCCCCCGGTGGATTGCCCTGGGGAACGCAGGGGCGGGCGCTGGTACTTCTCTCCTCGGGGATTGATTCACCAGTAGCATCATGGCTTGCCATGAAACGCGGGTGCGAGATCACCCACATTCATCTTGACGGTGGCCGCTGGGCCGGGAGCGATGTAAAGGCGGCAGCAATCGAAAACCACCGCCGGCTCTCGCGCTGGTGTGCCGGTAATCCGCTCATGATGGTGATTGCAAACAGCGAGCCCCTGTATGACCGTATGCAGGAGCTCCGTATCCCACCGAGATACCGGTGCGTGATCTGCAAGCGGTTCATGCTGCAGGTTGCTTCCCGCCTCATGCAGCACGAAGGTGCCCTGGCAATTATTACCGGTGAAAATCTCGGGCAGGTAGCTTCCCAGACGCTGCCCAACCTTTCTGTTATTTCAGAAGGATTAACCGTACCGGTGCTCCGCCCCCTCATCACGTACGACAAGGAAGAGACCATCACCCTGGCCCGCCGCATAGGCACGTTTGACACGCACCCGGGCGATCTTGCCTGCCGGGCAGTCCCCAAGATGCCCGCAACTGCTGCTGTACTGGAAGCCATTCTGGAATGCGAGCAGAAGATGGAGATCACCGCCATTATCGACAAGGCATGTACGGAACTGAAGTATGTTACGGCACTGAACAGTGAGATCGTTTCAGACTTGTAAGATCCCTGCCTGTCACAACCAACAATTATACTATCGTGCTGCCATCTTTCCTGTACGGGTGCAAATGCCGGAAAAAAACCATGCGGGCTATATTACACTCTATAACTCCGGAGAGCTGGCCGAACGCATCGATCGGGCCTATGATATTTTAAAATCCTGTACAATCTGCCCGCGCCAATGCCGGGTTAACCGGACCTGCAATGAGAAAGGGTACTGCAGGACCGGGTTTCTTCCTGTCATTGCCAGTTACGGCCCGCATTTTGGTGAAGAGCCCCCGCTTGTCGGGCGGAATGGTTCAGGTACCATCTTTGTTACCCACTGCAACTTAGCCTGCGGGTTCTGCCAGAATTATGCTATCAGCCAGTGTGGCAGGGGGCAAGAGGTTCCTGTTGAGACGCTGGCAGGAATGATGATCCGGCTCCAGACTCAGGGATGCCATAACATCAATATTGTCACACCGTCACATATCGTGCCGCAGCTGCTCAGCAGTCTTGGCATCGCCATCGGGCAGGGACTTACTATTCCGCTGGTGTATAACAGTGGGGGATACGATTCTGCAGATACGCTCCGGCTCCTGGAAGGCATTGTGGACATCTACATGCCGGATGCAAAATACGCAAGCAATGAAGTGGCACTTGCTCTTTCGGATGCACCACACTATGTAGATTTTATGAAAGCGGCTATTGAGGAGATGCACCGGCAGGTTGGTGATCTCGTGATTGAAGAGGGTATAGCCAGGAAAGGTCTGATCATCCGGCATCTGGTGCTGCCGGACAACCTGGCAGGCAGTGATCACATCCTTCCATGGATAGCGGAAAATATCTCGCGGGAATCCTACGTCAATATCATGGATCAGTACCATCCTTCATGGCATGCGTCCAATCCGGATAATAAACCGTTACCGGCATGCCTTAAGCGTAAGATCACGGCCGATGAATATATGTTTGCCATCAGAAGTGCACAGAGTTGCGGACTCCACCGGGGATTTTAAAAAGTTCAGAGAAGTTTCTCAACACTTTTGATAACGGTTTTCAGCGCCTTGACCCGGGCATATCCTTTGTCATCGGATTCTATGACAACCCACGGGGCATAGGGAGTGTTGGTTCTTGCCAGCATCTCATCAACCGCTTCATTATACTGGTCCCATTTCTCCCGGTTCCGCCAGTCTTCCTCGGTAATCTTGTATTGTTTGAGCGGATCGTCCTCCCGCTGTTTGAACCGTTTGAGCTGCTCGTCTTTATCTATCTCAAGCCAGAACTTCAGCATCCCCCCGCCACTGCTTTCAATATAATCCTGCTCCATCTCGTTGATCTCCTGGTATGCCCGCTGCCATTCGTGCTCGGAACAGAATCCTTCCACCCGTTCGACAAGCACCCGGCCATACCAGCTGCGATCATAAATGGCAATGTGACCGGCGCTCGGGAAATGCTTGATGAACCTCCTGAGATAGTGGTATTGTTTTTCATTCGGTGTTGGTGCTGCAATCGGAATCACATCATAACCCAAAGGATTCATCTGCCGGGCAATTCTCATGATATTTCCTCCCTTTCCTGCGGCATCCCAGCCCTCATAGGCAATAATGAACGGGATCTTTCTCTTGAAAAGAAGATAATGGAGCTCCAGCATCTCTATCTGGAGATTGTTCAGCATATCCTGGCATTCCTCTTTTGAATGAGGCGATTCTGATGAGGATCTTCGCCGTACGGGATTTTTTGGAGGTTTGACTATGTTTTTGGTTTTACTTTTTCTTGATTGCGCTGCCTGTGCTTCGGCCACTCTCTTTTCAAGAATTTTTACCAGGGTGGAATAGATCTTTAAAATGGTATACTTCCGGTCCGTTGCCTCGATCACATGCCATGGGGCATATGCGGTATCAGTATTTTCAATGAACTCATCGATTACCGGAAGATAGGTATCATAATGCTGGTGGAAATTCCAGATCTTTGGGGTGACGAGCCATGCAGTCAACGGGTTTCGTTCCCGGACAAGCAGGCGCATCTTCTGATCATCTTTGCTGATATGTAAAAAAAATTTAAAGATTACCGTGCCATTATCTGCCAATTGCCGTTCAAAATTATTGATCGAATTGATCTTATCTTTCATTGTCTTTTTCCAGCCAATGCTTGACAGTTTTTCAGCTAAAGCCCTGCTGTACCAGCTGCGGGCAAAAATGGCGATCCTTCCGTTGGATGGGGTCCGCAGCCAGAATCTCCACATGAACGGGCGTGCCGCTTCTTCATCACTGGGATTGTCGATTGCATGCAGATTGAAACCACGGGGATCGAGCGACTGGATGATCTCGTGGATGGACATGGTGATGCCGGATGCATTCCACCCTTCAAGAACGATGATGACGGGAATATTGAGATCGCGAAGTGTCCGCTGGAGAATACTCAGGCGCTCTTTCAAATCGCCAATTGGCTTTTCAAAGGTTTCATTATCGATAGTCTTAGTCAGATCCAGCTTTTCAAACATCCTGCCCTCTCGCTCACCGGTATTCTGTCACTAAAGTCATCGTATCGGGATAACGAAACATGGGACATCCCGTGTATTAAAACCAACCGGTGAGCCGGATCCGCGAGAATGCCGGATTAATTAAAAAGGGTGCGGTTCGTTTTATGCCCGCAGATGCAGACCGTTCTCATTTGCGATACCGGCAAACACTTCCGCAAGGTATACTGCCTGCTTCCGCGTCATACCATACGTGTTGAACTTCCAGACTTTTGTTGCACCGGGGATGACACCGGTTACCCCCTTCTCCTCAAGTGCGCTTGAAAAGAAGAAGCCCCGCTTTTTATGGGATTCTGCGATTCTGTCAAATGAACCGATCGTGTCTGCCCGGGTCAGCGTGTGCTTCCGTGGCATCTCCGAGAGGATCTTCGTTCCTTCAACCGCAAGAAGTCCATCCACAACGATCCGGTTGTTTTCCAGTTCAAAGTCAAAGTGTTTTACCCGTTCCTTTACGTGCGGAAATGATGCCATCATGCCAATAAGGGTGACACCCATCAGCGTGCATCCCATCATCTCGGGCTCTTTTATCCCAAATTTTCGCTGGGTCACATCGCCAATAATGGCAGTCGTGCGGAACACTTCTCCCGCTCGTTCTGAGGTTGCTGCAAGGATGCCGGACGGAGCTGGAGCTGCCATGCTCTTATGCCCGGAACCGACAACAAAATCCACTCCCAGATCCCTGCCATTCACGGGCAGGATACCGACCGTGTAGGCCCCGTTATAGAGCACGGGGATATCGTACTGGTGGCAGACCTTTGCGATTGCTTTTACATCGTGCATATTGCCAAACTGGTAGTCAACATGATCGATGAAAGCAAGAACCGGAGCTTTGCCGGACTGTTTTTTAACTTCTTCAATCTTCGCTGCGGTTGCATCGTGTGTTATCATGCGCTTATCGTTTGCAGGAATTTCGCAGGCAATCCCCCCTGCTCCTTCAATCGCAAGGAACTCGGTATAATGGGAGAGCGAAGTGAGGAGAACCGGATCACCCTTCTGAACGTACGTGTGGGCGACAGCCTGGAATCCCCGCCGTGCACCGGGCACTGTGCGGACGGCATCCATGTTCAGCCAGGCTGCGACATCCTTGTGGAACTCTGCAATCGGGGGCTTGCTGATATAGTCAAGCCGGTTGGGCTTGCGGCAGTTGTCACAGACAGAATACCCGTCACCGTAAGCGATCACGGCTTTCATTGCATCCCCGGTGAGCCTTCCCCCAACCTGGATAGGATCGATATTAATTGCGACTTCATCCACCTGTCGCGCTTCGATACCACTCGCGCATCTCATCTCAGCATCTCCTGTTTCAATGAAGCGACCTGCCGTTCAAGGTTCTCCAAAAGCCGCTGTGCCTGCACCCGCTGTTTGTCATCCAGCTCGTGCTGCGGTGCCGTTTCGCGAAGGATTACCCGGAGATCGGTAAGAGTATAGAGTGCCTGGAACGTCATGTCAACTGCCCGTTTTGACAAAAATTTCACCTTACTAGTATTGAGATTGCCCTGAAATAAGTAACCGTATTTAGCCCGGTGCCGGAACGCTGGGTATATCGTATCTCACACGAGAACAAGAGAATGAGGGAGTAACCGTTGGCGTTTACCTGTCAGCAATGCGGAGAATGCTGCAGCTCCATGGGCGAGATTATCGAAATACTTGAAGAGACTGGACCTCAATCATACCGGATCGGATTTTCCGTTACCGGGGAAGAGCGGATCGTTTCGATTGATCCTGATAAACAGGATCTGTTCCGGTTGCAGGAGATCAGAACTGTTCGGCCGATGGCCTGCCCGTTCCTGCGGGAAGGCGGCAACAAAAAATGTGTCTGCTCGGTTCACACATCCCGCCCCGATCTCTGTCGCCAGTACTCCTGCTATCATATCCTCATAATGGATCAACAGGATACACGGATAGGCCGGGTGAGGGAAGCATCCCGGATGTTAACTACGTCTGATGAAGATCTTCGCATACTCTGGAACAGGGAGATTACCGGCGTTTTAATTACGGACGAAAAATGCTGGGAAGAACATGTGGAACAGACACTCACCCATGCAGGATACAGGGTTGTGCGATAACCGGAATAGATTACTTCCGATAACTGACAATCCTGCATTGGAATGATGTAGTTGGAAAAGACATTAAAATGTGTAAAAAAATAATCATCTACACTTTTTTTCTGTCCGATTAAAAGCGGGTATATACGACACATCAATAATTTTTTATTCGTTGGAACAGACACTCCGATTTCCCGATCAAATAAAAATATTGACATTTCTTTATGTGCTTGCAGAGGTAATGCTGGAGATGAACGCAAATGATGAGTTTTTCCTATCTCTGTAAACATCTCGCCGGTACACAGCCTACCAAAGGAAACGAATCGGGAATTCCCACGTGTACAAAAAAACATGATACCGGTGATTTCTGTACACCCGATTCTGAAGAAAAATCTGTAGCGGCAAAAATCACGTGCCGGGACGCAGATTTTATAAAAATTCCCGTTATGAGAAAAAAGAGAATGTGATGCAGAAACTTTGATTTTTTTAATTCCTGTCAAATGCGAGTCTGAAATCAATTCCAGAGACCCTGTTTTCTCAACATTTTATCATGTACAATGATCAAAACTTAAGCGTAGATCCGGCTCTGGGAATTAGTGCCGGGGGGTAGGAGTGGAATTTAAAAATAAAGTGTTAATTATCGGGTATGGGGCCGTGTCCAAGTGCACACTCCCCATCCTGCTCCGGCATGTAACCATACCGCTTGAAAATATTACCATTATCGATTTTAAAAATAAAGCGCAGGATCTCAAAGCGTGGACAACAGGTGGTCTCCGGTTTTTTAAGAGAAAAGTTACCCGGGATAACCTTGACCAGATTCTTTCGGAATACCTTGCCGATGGAGGTCTCCTGATAGATCTCGCGTGGAATATTGACTGCTGTGAACTGGTGCAGTGGTGTCATGACCATAACGTCATGTATGTGAATACATCCGTAGAAGCCTGGGATCCCGATGCGGAGAAATTCACAGCCAGCCCGTATGAAAAGACCCTGTATTTCCGTCAGATGAAACTTCACGAACTCACGAAAGACTGGCATGACGGTGCAACCTGTGTGGTGGATCACGGTGCAAATCCTGGCCTCATCTCTCACTTTGCACGACAGGGTCTCTGTGATATTGCGCGCAGAATGATTGCAGATGACATAGCACCGGATCCGGAACGGATGAAGAACCTGATCCTGAAGCAGAATTTTGCCGGGCTTGCGATGGAAACCGGCGTAAAAGTTATCCACTGTTCAGAAAGGGATACCCAGATTTCCCGGTCACCCAAAACCGTAGATGAATTTGTCGGGACATGGTGTATTGAAGGGCTCAGGGAAGAAGGGACCGCCCCGGCAGAGATCGGCTGGGGAACTCATGAAAAAGATCTTCCGGAAAAAGCCACGATTCCCCCCGTAGGGCCCAAAAACGAGATCCTGCTTGCGAAGATGGGGATCAATACGTGGGTGCGCTCGTGGGTCCCTCACCATGAGATTGTTGGCATGGTCATCCGGCATGGCGAAGCTTTTGGCATATCAGATCGCTGGACCGTCTGGAAAGACGGCAAGGCAATCTATCGGCCAACCGTGCATTACGCGTATCAACCCTGCGATGCAACCATTGCCTCGCTCCATGAACTGCGGGGAAGAAATTACGAACTGCAACCTAAGTTGCGGATCTTAAATGACCGGGAGATCATCAGCGGATCGGATACATTAGGTGCGCTCCTGATGGGTCATCCTTATCATTCCTGGTGGACGGGGAGTATCCTTTCGATTGAGGAAGCAAAGACCCTTGCTCCCGGGCAGAACGCGACAACGGTCCAGGTCGGCCTAGGCGTCGTGACCGCGGTCATGTGGATGATTGAAAATCCCAGGCGTGGTTTCTGTCTTCCCGATGATCTGCCCCATGAGTTTGTGCTGGACATTGCAAGGCCATATCTTGGCGAATTCTATTCAGGCTCTTCAGACTGGACCCCGTTGAAAAACCGGGCGGTCTACTTCAAGGAGAATCCGGAGAATGATTATGACCGGCAAGATGTCTGGCAATTCAAAAACTTCTTATTTGTGCAATGAATGAATCATGTAATGACAAAAATCGCGGTCGATGCAAAGAAGAAGAGGAAGAAGAAAGGGACTGATGACGGGGTACACCATATCAGCGATGCCCGTAAGGAACTGTTGCAGGATCTCGCCCGTGAGCATGGTACCCCCATCTTCGTTATCGATCACGAAAAACTCCGGGATAATTACCGGGAATTCCGACAGAACCTGCCCAAAGTCCAGGTCTATTTTGCGGTAAAGGCAAATTCTAATCCGGAAATAGTCAGGACGCTCTTTGACATGGGCAGCAGTTTTGATGTTGCATCCATGCCGGAATTTATGATCGTCTATGAAAATATCCGGAAAATGCCTGCCAGGGAGCGCCAGGACTGGATCTGGGATAAGATCATCTATGCAAATACGATAAAACCGATTGAAACGTTAGAAGCGCTTGACAAATACAACCCGCTGGTCACGTTTGACAATATTGAAGAACTCAAAAAACTCCGTCGGCATGCACCACATGCAGGTCTCGTGCTCAGGATACGAGTCCCCAATACCGGTTCTCTCGTGGAACTCTCCTCAAAGTTCGGGGCCCATCCGGGCGAGGCAGTGGACCTGATCATTTCAGCTTTCGATATGGGGCTCGTTGTCGAAGGTCTTAGTTTTCATGTCGGCAGCCAGTGTACAAATTTTGAGAACTATGTCCAGGCCCTGCAGCTGTCCGCAGATATCATAAACGAGGTTGAGACGCGAACCGGCCGGAAAATCAGGATCCTTGATATCGGCGGTGGCTTTCCGGTGAAGTACCACCCCGAGGTCAAATCCTTCAAACTTCTTGCAAAACAACTGACTGCTGAAATAAAACGGTTGTTTCCCAAAGATATGCAGATCCTTGCAGAACCCGGCCGCTTCCTTGTTGCCAATGCCTGCGAAGTCGTGGCAAAAGTTGTCGGCAAGGCATTCCGCGACGGGAAACCCTGTTATTATATCAACGACGGAGTTTACCACACGTATTCCGGCCAGGTCTTTGACCATAGCACTTACCCGGTGCTGTCATTCAAGGAAGGAGAGACGCACATTTCCGCGGTATTCGGCCCTACCTGCGATGCTTTTGATACCATCACGCTCTCCGCAGAGTTGCCTGACCTTGAGATCGGCGATCTGGTCTATTCAGAAAATATCGGGGCTTATTCCCATGCCTCATCCACGTACTTCAATGGGTTCCCCCCGGCAAAAGTTGTGCATATCAACAAGTAATTTATAAACTTCAGTACTCTCTTTTTATGGCGCATTGTTCCGGCAAGCCGGACAGTTCAGGGCATAATCCCGGATGCCTTCATTCCATGGTGTAAACCCGATGCAGACTTTCGGTTTGGTGTCATGAATTTTACAATACACCTTGCCATCCTCGGCTCGCCAGAAGAACGGACAATACGTTAATGTCCGGCCCTTTGTATCTGTCCAGTAGTCTATGCGGACAACGTGGGGCAGATCATTTTTGGAAATATCCCGGGCTGTGCACTTTTTCCCGTTAGCAAACCTGATCAAAACATGTTGCAGAATATCCTGGCGGTTAGCCTGTATCCAGGGGATGAGATCTTCAATTACCCCCTTCTGTCCCCAACCCCACTTCTCGCAGCACTTACCGCATTGCAGGCAATCCTGAACAGGAGTCATGGGAACAGAACCGGAAATAATTGGTGTATATCTGAATACTAATTAGCCGGATGTTATTGTATCTGTATTTCTATTCTGTATAAAAACGATAAAGGAAATTACCGGATCAAAAAGGCCATCGTTTATACAGACCTGATGTCTTTTGAATTACAGGATGGGCATGATGGCCGGGAAGTGCAATCCCACGAAAATTCCTCGCCACATTCATTACAGCAGCATTCAGGGCAGCCGGGATCAAAAATATAAATTGCATAGGGTTCACCCTTCATGTTCACACTCATATCTGAAGGTGTATATTGAGGTTGGAAAAAATAAAGCTTGTGAAATATATGTGAAAAAAAGGTTTTTTCCTTATTTCTTGCCTGTAAGATAAATCCGGAATAAGGATTGAAATGATCGATACTCGTTCCTCTGCAAAAAGGTTACATTCCGGTATCATTCGGAACAAGGAGAATGGAATGGTTCTTATTTCCCGGGTCGTTTAAAAATTCCCATGATCATTGAAATTATTCTTGAAATGAATCCCCCTGATGGAGGAGTTGTGTCTTTGTCAGATACGCGCTCGGCTTTTTGAGTGACTTCTTCGTTTCCAAAGGATCTGCCAACATCCACCGGGTTACTTCTGGAGGATGTATCCGTGCCGGAGCCAAAAGGTCCGGGCATAGGTATTTCTGGATTAACAGGTTTGTTGTCGAGCGTTCTGGCCCTTAATGACCGGGGTTCCTGGTCGGCCGGTATTTTTTGTTGCGTAACGTGGGGAGCATTTTTGCCAGTTGATGCATCCATTCCCTGTCCGGTTTTTCCCGCCCGTGTTTCCGGGGAAAGCGGGCGGGAGGAGGAGGTAATTTCAGGAATTTCTTTTGGGAATGATAGCCCTGAGCAAACGGGATTATGGGTACGTTTACCTCCAGGAGATTCAGCCACCACAATCATATCCGGTTCTTTGCCGGGAGGTTGCTGAAGGTCCCCATCTTCAAAAAGAGAAAATGAACTGGCAGGTTCAGGAATTACGTCTGTATCCGGAAGACCTTTCGCTGGCGGGTAAATCTCCGGAATTGGGGTGATCTCCGGGGCAGTCACTTGACGCAAAACGCTCATTTCCGGTACAATACCTTTTCCTGCGGACAGATTCGTTTCGCTCTCAGACATAACGGACAAATCTGCGAGTTCCGGTTGAGCTGCTGGATTAATTCCCGCATCGACCGGGAGTATTTCCTGCACGTTCTCATTCTTTGCAGGTACCGGTACGACACGTCCTTTTTCTTTAATATTACCTGAAACGGATTCCTGCATCTCGCGAGAGAACTTCTCACCTGAAAAGCGTTCTTGTTCTATCCTTCTCTCGATAGAAATGATAACTGCTTCAAGATCCGTGCGGATCTTCTCGTCATCATCCCGGACTAAAGAGAGCTGTACCTTCATATTCTGGAGAAGACTCATATCCACTTCAAGATTTGTCATCAGAGAGGTATATTTGTCAATCCGGTCCTGCGCGATTCCCGCAGATCTCCATACCTCTATATTTGCACGGTTTGCTTTTTGACGTGCGAGCACTTTTTCTATAGATTCGATAAGCTTTTTTGGAGTTACGGGTTTTGATACGAAATCGTCGATGCTGATCCGGTGCTCTTCTGCTTCCTCAGCACTGATCTTTTTTGCAGAAAACATGAGAACCGGGATATGCCGGGTAGCAGAGTTTTCCTTGATTCGCACCAGCGTTTCCCAACCGTCCATAGGCTCCATCAGGATATCAAGGATGATAATAGCCGGAGTCTCTTTCTCAAGTATCTCGAGGCATTGCGCTCCGCCATACACTGCAATTATCCGGTACTTTTTTTTTAAGATAGCTGCAAGCCCTTCAACAATGAACGAGCTGTCATCTACGATAAGAATCGTGTCAGTCAAAGATATCTGATTCCATTGCTCGTTTTCCGCAGGTTCTGATTCATAATACCGTCAGTGAACTGGTACTCATATTTCGGCTATTTCGGCAATTCTTATGTTATCATCATAGTGTATCAACAATCAACTATAGGTATAGGCTAAAATTATTGATAAAATACGATGATGGGGAAATATACATCCAACTTTTAAAATAACCTGCAGGATATTACTATCGTCAATGATTGTACCTGAAATATCGATCTGGAACCGGACCATTTTTCACTCAAAATCTCTTCCTGACCAAAATAAGAATCCTGTTCTTGTGGGAATTAAAACAAAAATGTATAATAAAACCAAAGACATGATAGGAGTTGGTGAATACCTGTGTCAAATGATACTGCAGACAAGACAATAACTGTGGGAGTTCCCAGCGCGGACAGTTATAAAATCCAGACCGCAGAAGCACTCGAGGAAGCGGCTCGCAAACTGCGGAATGCTGACATTTCAATAAAAGGCGAGGATGTCAGGCATATCCTCACCGATGTTGAATCCCGGGTAAACCAGCTTAAAACCGAAGTAAGCGCCGGGTATGAAAAAATTGAAGCCGATTATCATAAAAAGGTCGAGCCGGTTGAACATATCATCATCGAGCATCCCATTCCAGCAGTCCTGATCGCGGCCGGTATTGGATTTCTGATCGGTGTGTTGATCTTCAAATCCCGCGACTGAACGGGGGATCACATGGACTCATCCGCCGGCATCGATGATCCGTCGATAGAATCAGAATTTGCCAGAACATTCAGGTACATCGATCTATACTTCCAGCAAAAAACTGACCTGTTCCTGCAGCACTATGTGTTCGAACCGTTTGACTTTCTGTTCAAACGGACCATGTATCTGTCAGTAATTATCACATTGCTTGCAGCAGGTACTCTGGCTCTCGTACTGGGAATGATCCTCCTCCTCTCCGTATTTGTCCCTCTCTGGGCAGCCCTCCTGATCACGGGAGCGGTACTATTTGCATTGGGCGGAATTATCGCGTATATTGTCCTATCGAATAAAATCATATTAAAGACCCCGACTGCGGAGACGATTAGCCATGGAAAACCGTAAGCGAATAACCGAAGAGGATCTTCTCGTCACCGAAGCATTGATCGCCGAATCCTACGGACAGCTGAAAAAGAGTGTTATGCAGGCCCCGGCTAAGGCGCTTGGACCCATAACTCAAGCCATCAGCGAGCACCCGCTCGAAGCTGCGGCAACAGCAGTCGGGGGAGGGATCGCCGCATACGGGATTGCCAGAATGATAACTCCGCACAGCAGTGGTAAAGAAAATGGAAAAAAGCACGGCAAAAAAAAGAAGGCAAAGCGCCGTCACGATCCCATGATGGATATCCTGTCGGCACTCATCCCGATGGTCATGCCATACATCACTGCGTATCTCGAGAAATATACCGGGACTCCCCGCCAGAACTCACACGATAAAACCCCTCCGCAGGAATAGGATTTCCTGAATATAACCGGGATTTTTTTTACGTTTCTATATCGTGTATTATGAGAATTGTTTTACAAAAAAGGATTTTTTTTTAGCAGCAATTAAAAAAATTTGCATTCTAGAAAACCTTTTTTTTACATAATGTATTGCCCCCCTCTTGCGCCACCAGTCCCCGTTGGGGGACGGGCGCAGTGCGCGATAGCAAGGTTCAGGTAATACGTCATCATCGCAATGGAGGGTGCATCAGTGGCGGGAGCGAAGCCCCGAGAGCGTCAGAGTTTTCTCAATGATTTCTACAGAGCAAAAAAATTGTCGTTGTAATAGCAAAACGTCAGATTTTTGTACAGGGATCTGCGGGTGAATAATATTAACCAGAAGACAAAGTAATGATTATGTTTCCCGCAGCCATGTCGCGGACCGAGCGCGTTGTGCTCTTCATCGCACTCATCTTTATCATAATCATTGCCGTAAAGATGACTGCATTCATTGTCACCATTTTTATAATGGCACTCATCCTTGCTCTCCTTGCTTTGCCAGGTCTGTTCTGGTTGAAAAATAAAGGGCTGTCAGATTTTCATGCAGTGCTGATCCTCACTGCTGGTGCAACACTTGTAGTACTTGGTTTCATTTTCTTAACCATCCTGTCTTTCCATACTCTTCTTGCGGATCTTCCCCTCTACCAGGCAGAGCTCAATCTCCGTCTCCAGGAGATCTCGGCCATCCTCTCATCCATGGGCATCTCCAGTATCACAAACGGAACTCCGACCATCAATCTCAGTGATATCCTGTCCATGGGACTTGTCGGGGCTATGAGTATAGTTGAAGGGATTATGTTCCTCTTCTTTGTCGGGGTAACTACTTTTTTTATGCTGCTCGATGCCCCGAACATATCTGCACGCCTCGAACAGAGATTCGGAAAAGATTCGGAAACAATGCAGCAGTTCTCCCGTATGACTGGTTATATTATTGATTTCATTGTCGTCAGAACTGAAACGAACTTTGTCCATGGATGTCTTTTTGGCAGTTTTTTAGGCATTATGGGAGTCCATGGAGCAATCCTGTGGGGAGTTCTGACTTTTCTTCTTGGATATATCCCCTATTTCGGCCTCGTAATCGCTGCTGTGCCAGCCATCTTTTTTGCCTGGATCCAGTTTGGTATACCGGGCGCAGTCGCCGTAATTGCCGCAGTCTGCGTACTAAACCTGATTGTGGAAAATCCGGTTTATTCCTATCTTGCGGCACGCAAATTCGATATGCCGGCTCTTATTGTCATCGTATCGGTGATCTTCTGGGGCTGGCTGCTGGGTCTCGTGGGCATGCTATTTGCCATTCCGATAACCCTGCTGGTCCTGCTGTTTTTCCAGATGTGCGATGATCTCCGATGGATCAATATCGTTCTTGGTGTCGGTCACCTCTTTGATGAGATAGGGGGTGGAAAAGAGGTAAAAGCGCCCCCTGCTCAAAAAAACTGACAAATTCTTACCCGTTTATTAGTCCATTGCTGATTTTTGCCACCCAACATGCTATACCCAATGAACTCTAATACATATACTATAACAATCGGTTTTGGCAAACAGGAACTTTCCCTCATCCAGGCTATGTTCACACCCAATACTCTGCAAAACCCTTTTTATCCCCATGAATCGAACGCGAGATCAGGTCAATTTCACCCTGAGAGAACACCCATTAAATCCTTAAAACGATGATAAAGAACTCCATAAAACCTGAAATTACCGGAACCCGAAGCGGGTATGTTATCCGGTTCACCTGCCCTGAGTGCTCTACAGAAAATGCCATTGTCAACAAATCCCCGCGAGATCACTATAAAGCAACTCGGGATGCAGCGTGCAAGCAGTGCAAGAAGCGCTCCCGAATCATCACCCCCGACATGCATCACACGGCATATACTTCCGTGTAATCGCTTTTTTTATACACACGTGTGCATGAACCGTGAAATTCAGTTGCCATTTCTGATAACAACGGACCGGATATTTGTATCGCTATGAAAGGAGTAAAAAAGATTTTTATGGCGTTAATTTCTTCAGTTGAAGATCCAGCACGCCATTTTTCAGAGTGGTCCTTGCCCCGTTCTTTGTAACTGATACGGGTAGCGATATGATATGGTGCAGGGAAAAGGATCGCTGCTCGGATTGGTAGTATCCGTCATACCTCTTTGACTCATCTTCCTGTCGATCGCAGGAAATTTTCAAAGTTGTGGGGTCTATAAGGTTTACAGAGATTACCGTTGTATCAATTCCCGGGATCATATCCACGGTCACCATCACTTCATCATCGTACTCTGTCACTTCCGCATTCAGGTTATGCGGGTACTGGCACACGATCTCAGTTTGTTCTTCTGCAGGTAACAGCGGGTTATCAGTTGGTTCAAGAGCAAGCTGGAACAGGTAGTCCATGGATGCTTTTAGTTCATCGAGTTCATCATAGATTGATCTGTGAAAACGTCGTACCATTTCTCTACCTCCTCTTTTTTGTTGCCCAGGTGCTGATCCACCTGGTTACATGGACGAGTGTTGTTTATGCCAATATAGGTATCGCTTGCAGCTATGACAGATGAAGCAGATATGGTGAGTTCTCTACGGATTATCGGTGATAAATAAAAAATACGGATTATAAAAAAAGGGGGAGTACTGAACCAGTGTATATGACCGGCAACAGGAAATAAGGACGATCAATCTTCAGAAATGCTGAAATTGCTTCTAATTTCAGGATTGAAAAAGAAAAATGTCTAAAAAAAGAGGGATTGGGGATTTAGTTAATAATCCATTAAATCCGGTTGCTGGCTTAAGTTAATAATCTCCTGAGTATTTTCCAGCAGACCCGCGAGATATTTTCCTGCCCAGGGTTCTTTCTCATATTCAAAAAAAGGACGGTACATGCCCTGAATGACCGCATTTTCCTTCTCAAACCGCAGCAGGCCGATTGGCGATCCTCCCATCTGGACGAGTGTGTTCAAATCCTTTAAAGGAAGTTTTGCGGAACTGAAAACAAACTTCGTCTCATTGGGAAACCCGACCGCAATTGCAGCGAGAAAGGTATTTTTTGCTTCATTGAGCATCTCGTTAACCAGATCAGATGTATTCCTCATAGTTCAACCATCAATGGGTTGCAATTCATCACTTAAATAATTCGTCAAACG
The DNA here is from genome assembly GCA_041645435.1 of Methanoregula sp. Classification (NCBI taxonomy): domain Archaea; kingdom Methanobacteriati; phylum Methanobacteriota; class Methanomicrobia; order Methanomicrobiales; family Methanoregulaceae; genus Methanoregula; species Methanoregula sp. Next base: position 630,066 of record JBAZQB010000001.1, on the reverse strand, counting down.
ACGGTTTCAATGTCCCACGGTACCGATATACGGACATGGATTAGTTCGATCCTGACAAATCCTTACAATAATTGGGGAATTATGGAGCGGGACATAAATGAGTTGGATCCTCACTCATCACACTTCTCCCTCTTTTCACATGCCCGCAAGTGGACCTGGACCGATCTTCCTAAAATGAATGAAGGAGAATTCATTTGTATGGATTTGGAGTTCAAAAAGAAATGGGGTATCATGTTCAAGGCATTGATCATCATGCTGATCCTGCTTGTGCCAAGAACATTGATCGACATCTACGGTTATGACACCGTACCTATCAATCCGGTGGTTGGTGCATTCATTACCGGCGCCATCTTCACCATTGCAATCATCTTCACCGGTACCTTTACCGATTTCAAGGAGAGCGAGAAGATTGGAGGAGAACTGGCAGCGTCTTTAAAGGCATTGTATAATGACAGTTGTGTCCTCCCCCTTACCGACGAAGCACCGGCACGGATTTTCCGGGTCCATGTCCGCGACCTCCACCGCACCATAAGTACCTGCTTTAAAGAGAACACATTCAACCTTCCCGATATCAACCGCGAGATGAATAAAATCAATAATGATATCAGGACATTGGCTTACCTCAATGTCGCTCCTCCGTTGATTGCAAAATTGAGAAATGAACTGGGTGCCATCGACCGGATAACCAACCGGGTTGAAGTGATTATCCGGACGGATTTCATTCCCGCTGCCTATGCCCTTGCCGAAGTTGCAACTGCGGGTGTGATCCTTCTTTTGTTATTTGTGAAAATTGATCCCCTGTTAGAAGGAACGATCATCTTTGGCGTCATCAGCAGTATGTTGATTGGTCTCCTGCTTCTTATCCGGGACATGGACAACCCGTTTGAGATCGGGACCCATACCTATGCGGATGTAGATCTTGAGACGCTTGCCTATCTTGATACCTACTTTGATGAACAGGATGCTGAAATGGAAAAAATCGTCAGGGGAAATTTATAGATCATAAAGAAATATACCGGCAGGTTAGATTTTCTATTTTTTTCCCCCGAAATGAATAATCAGTACCAGTCTTGCACTTAAAACGGGGAGTATTGTTTTCATGCGTGATCAAATCCAAAAAGGTGACCTCATCCTACCATTCTTAAGGGCTTGTATTGCTGAACAGTATGCAAATTTTTCAAATGGGACAAATACATAAATAGCGTTGATTCACATTCACCTTTGATCAAATAATCTTCCGGGGATTACATGATTTCAGTGCTCTATGTTGACGATGAACCAGACCTCTTGGATATTGGAAAAATTTTCCTGGAACAATCCGGGGAATTTTCCGTCACCACACTGACATCTGCCCCGGAAGGACTGGCACTCTTACAACGCGAAACATTTGATGTGATCATCTCTGATTACCAGATGCCTGAAATGGATGGAATTTTGTTTTTACAAGAAGTTCGATCCCGCATGGCCGATCTCCCGTTCATTCTCTTCACCGGACGAGGAAGGGAAGAGATTGTAATCCAGGCAATTAATAACGGGGTTGATTTCTATATGCAAAAAGGCGGGGATCCCAAAAGCCAGTTTGCTGAACTGGCGCATAAAATAAGGCACTCCATCCGTAGCAGGAAAGCAGAGCGATCCCTCAATGCACGAATCACCTTAATCCAGAGTATCGCAGAAATCTCAACCAAATTCATCTATGTCCCCTCTGATTCGATGGATGATCTGATCCTTCATGCGTTAAAAGAAGTCGGCAAGCTCTGTTCTGCAGATCGCAGTTACATCATCCAGTGGGATAGTCCGGCACAGGCTTCAGCGTCAATGACCCATGAATGGAATAATCAGGGAATACTTCCTGAAAAAGTAAATAGTCAGCATCTCTCCCTGCAGGAGATTCGCTGGTTCATGGACCCGTTAAGCCAGAAAAAAATTGTTCATATTCCCCGACTGAAGGATATACCGGATATTCCTGCATTGGGAAAAGAGCGGCTTTTACGGCAGAAGGAACAGACTCTCATCCAGGTGCCCCTTTTTACGGAAGATACCTTTATCGGGCTGCTGGGACTGTCATCGATACAAAAAGAAGCTGTGTGGACCGAAGAGGATATTGATATTTTAAAAATTTTTTCTGAAGTTATTACCAATGCTCTCGTTCGCCGCAGGGCAGAAAATGAACTCCGTCAATCTGAGATCCTGTACCGGACAATTTTTGAAAATAATGGAAATCCCGTAGTGATTGTTGAGGAAGATACTACAATCTCTCTCGTCAATCAAAAATTTGAGAAATTAATAGGATTCAGCAAGAAAGAAATAGAAGGCAAAAAAAGCTGGACCGACTTTGTGGCAAATCCAGAAGATCTTCAGAGGATGAACGAGTACCACCGCCTGCGCAGGATCAACCCGTCACTGGCACCTCCCGTTTATGAGAGCCGGTTAAAAGATCGCGAGGGGACCGTCAGGGATGTCATTATTTCAGTTACAATGATTCCGGAGACGCAGCAGAGTCTCCTTGCTGTAGTGGATATCACTGATCGCAAAGAGGCAGAGCGGGCAGTTAAGGAATCTGAAAACCTGTATCGCACGGTCTTTGAATCTACCGGCAACGCATCGATTATCATTGCCGAAGATACCACGATTATTCAGGCAAATTCCGTCTGGGCATCGTTAACCGGGCTTCCCCGACAGGAACAAACCGGCAGGAGCTGGACGGAGTTCATTCATCCGGATGATGTGGATCTGATGAAAAAACATCATTATCAGAGAAGAATTGATCCGACCAAGCCTCCAAAAAAATACGAAGCCCGGTTAATCGATGTCAACCATACTGTTCATGATTGTATCATTCATGTAGACCTTATCCCCGGTACAACTACCAGTATTGCATCCATTGTGGACATTACTGATCGCAAACAGGCAGAACTGGCGATCCGGGAATCAGAAAATTTTTACCGGACCCTCTTTGAAACAACCGGGGCAGCCACCATCATCATCGAAAAAGACACAACCATCTCCCTTGCCAACTCAGGATTTGCCCGGTTATCAGGATATTCCAAAGAAGAACTGGAGGGAAAGCGGAGCTGGACGGAATTTGTGGTAAAAGAAGATCTTGAGCGGATGAAAAAGTACCATTATGACCGGCGCAATGATCCCCTCTCCGCACCGGGAATCTACGACTTCAGGTTTATCGACCGGTATGGCACGATCAAATATTGTTTCAATAATGTTGCTGTTATACCCGGAACAACAAAAAGTGTTGCATCAGTTGTCGACATCAATGACCGTGTTATGGCCGAACAGGATCTGCTCAAAAAGAACGAAGAGCTCAATGCAGCCTATGAAGAACTGACCGTCACGGAAGAAGAGTTGCGCCAGAATCTTGCTGAGATCAGTAAAACTGATCAGAGATAAAAAAAAATGTGGGGTGTATGAGGCCCCGTTGTTCTATAAGAATTATTGAATCAGTGTAATGAAAGCAATCACCACGACTGTTATAAAAGACAGGGCGAATACTTTAAAATTGACAACCGGGTCCGGGCGCGACAGGTAAAAAAAAAGAATACTATGTGACTAGCAGTATATCCATCAAACCCCTTTTATCACCATCAGGGTGATGTCATCGAACTGGGGCACATCACCGGTGAACTGTTGTACCGCTTCAAGGATATCTGCCAGGATTTCACGCGCAGGCAACCGGGCGCTCTTTTTTATAATGGTATACAATCTCTCTTCACCAAACATCTCTTCCCGTGCATTGATCGATTCGGTAATACCATCGGTATACATGACAATGATATCGTCCGGTCCAATATCGATAGTCCGGGAAAAATATTCACGGTGCTCAACAGCACCCAGCACAATTCCCGTGGGCATGAGTTCTTCTAAGGATCCATCCTTGTTCCTGAATACCACCGGGGGATTATGCCCTGCATTGACGTAGGTCAGGGTCCGGTTTTTTTCAGAAAGCGTGCCGTAAAAGAGGGTGACAAACATGCCGGCCTTGGAATCCTGCGCAATGACATTATTTGCATCAAAGATAGCCCGGGCCGGGTCGCGGTGCCAGAGAGCATTCACTCTTACCACAATCCGGGATAATGCCATGAACAGCGCAGCCGGTACTCCTTTTCCGGATACATCTGCAATAATGATCCCGAGGGTTCCTTTTTCCAGCGGGATGATCTCAAACGGTATCACATCAAAGAAATCACCGCCCACCTCCTTTGCCATCACACTTTTTGCAGCGATATCAAAACCGGTGATCTGGGGGATAACTTCGGGGAGGAAACTCTGCTGGATCTCTGCTGCGATCTGGAGCTCGGCTTTCGAACGGGCAAGGCGTCCTTCCATCTCACGTCGTTCGGTAATATCACGGATTGTTTCAATAGCCCCGGTAATATTACCCTGGGGATCATAAAGCGGGCTTGCCTTGGCCCAGAAAAAACGTCCCGATTCTCCCAGTTTCGGGATGAACGTGTCCACCACAAGTGTATCACCTTCCCGCTGCACATGCGTATACAGGTTCTCTACATCAGCTTCGGGCATGAGAATCAGATTGGCCAGCATGGGTTTTTTCTCACCATAAAACGGGAGGGCATATTCATAATCCCCCTTTCCCATCATGGATTGGGCAGACACTCCTGTCAGCTCTTCCATGGCCCGGTTCCATGTTATGACAATGCCCTCACGGTTGATGACAAACGTGGCATCCGGTAAAAAACTGATGATCTCTTCAAGACTCTGCCGGGAGCGGGTGATTTCCTGCTCTGCCCGTTTCCGGTCAGAGATATCCCGGATCGTTTCAATTGCGCCGGAGATATTGCCCTGCGGATCAAACAGCGGGCTTGCTTTAGCCCAGAAATATACACCCCCGGGACGGAATGTCGGGATGAAAATATCTACGACTAACGTATCACCAATCTTCTCAACCGTGTCATACCGTTGCTCGATCTCCACTTCCGGCATGAAGATGAGGTTTGCCAGCATAGGTTTGCGCTCGCCATAAAACGGGAGGGCATATTCGTAATTCCCTTTCCCGATCATAGATTGTGCAGGTACACCAGTCATCACCTCCATGGCCCGGTTCCATGCAATCACTTTCCCATCGCCATCGATCACAAACGTGGCATCCGGCAAAAAGTCGATGATCTCCGCCATTCTCTGGTGGGTTCTCTCCATCTCCTGCTCTGCCCGTTTCCGGTCAGAGATATCCCGGATCGTTTCAATTGCGCCGGAGATATTGCCCTGCGGATCAAATAGGGGGCTTGCTTTAGCCCAGAAATATACACCCCCGGGACGGAATGTCGGGATGAAAATATCTACGACTAACGTATCACCAATTTTCTCAACCGTGTCATACCGTTTCTCGATCTCCACTTCCGGCATGAAGATGAGGTTTGCCAGCATAGGTTTGCGTTCGCCATAAAACGGGAGGGCATATTCGTAATTCCCTTTCCCGATCATAGATTGTGCAGGTACACCGGTCATCACCTCCATGGCCCGGTTCCATGCAATCACTTTCCCATCGCCATCAATCACAAACGTGGCATCCGGTAAAAAGTCGATGATCTCTCCCTGAATTGTTCTTTCCCGTGATCCCATTACCCTGCTCCTGTGCAAGAATTGACCGTTATCGGGTATGAACATTCTTCCCGCAGGTACACTGATAGATGAATCTCCAAATTGCGAAAAACGAGAAATAATCTTTTTTAATGTGGTAAAGAATTACCGGTATTTACCATCATTCAACCCGGGTGAAAAAACCGTATCGTAAGACAGATTTTTCCTTTCAGAAAAATCTAAAATAGCTGGATTTTTATCGTCGAGAGAACAGGGATCATCATATTTAGGAAAATTATCAGATATTCCGAACCATCAGGGAAATTTCTCCTTCCAGCCCATCGAAGAATGCGATGCCCTGGAAAAGGAAATCTGCATAGGTAAGAGAACCGGCGTTTTCAAATCCACAGTTCTCAAACGAATGGCGGGATACCGACCCGGTACAGTCCGCAACGATTGTCCGGTATCCCCGTTCCCGGGCAAAATCAAGTACCCGTTGGATGAGAACAGCAGATACCGACTTCCCCCTCGCTTTCCGGCACACGCCCAGCTGGTAGATATGCAGGATTTGGCCCGGTTCTACGATTCCGATGTTAAGATACTGTGCTTCCAGTGTTTCGATAAGCTGGATCGTTGCATCAAAGTGGGAGAGAAATGCGCTCATTTCAGGTCCGAGTGCTTCCAGATTCGTAGTGAGATCCGTGCAGAAAATGAACCCAATCGTCTTTCCGGATGTATTATCCCGGGCAATGAAACTCAAACCGCTGGTTGCGCAATACTGTACATAGCGCCGGGCAAAGGGTAAAAATTCCTCCAGTACTACCCCATGCCATCGGGTAGTGGGTTCGTCCGCAGTAAAAACCTCCGCATAAAGACGGGCGGTTATATCAACCATATCCGATGTCAGGGGCAGGCATTGACAGGCCGGAAAAAAATGCTCCTGTTGCCGATGAGGACCTATACGTTCTTTCCGGTAATTATCCATGTATATGCATAATGTGTACTGATCCTTTGCAAATCTTTTTGCTCTGTAGAATTCATTTAGAAAACTCTGATCGCTCTCGGGAGCTTCGCCCCCGCCACTGGGGCACCCCCCATTGCGATGACGATGTATTACCTGTAACCTTACTCGGGCTATCGCACTGCGCCCGTCCCCCAACGGGGGACTGGTGGCGCAAGAGGGGGGCAATATATTATAAAAAAAGGTTTTCTACAGAGCAAATCTTTTTGTTTTAATCGAGGGTTGATATTGGTCATCTTCTGAATATTGTCCGGTATTGGACGGAAATAGTATCGGAGCTTCCCACAACTGGGAGAAGGGGGCAATAGTCATCACCAACCTGTCAGTCAATATGTTAATGTGTCTGTGTTTAGAATAGTAATCACGGGGAAGGGAAATGGGAGTCTACCGGTACGAGAACAAATATGCGGCGCCGACAAAAGAACAACGCGAGCGGTATATGACCGGAGAACGCGAAGAGCACACCTTTGGCCCGGAAGGAAAGATCCTGTTGATCGCGTATGACGAAGCTGTTTACATAAAAGACGATATCGATGAAGTCCGCATTCTCTTTACGGGAATAAAGGATAAACAGAAAGCGTACGATGAGGTGCGGAGACTCATTGAGCATCACCAGCAGAAAAACGAGGAAGAATCACCGTTTACCCCAGCATCAGAATACTGATACTGCTTTCAGGTTATTCAATCTGTGAGTGCCGAAGATGAACGACACAAAGATGAGAACTACCCGGAAGTAATGAATAATTGAGTGCGATATCCGGAACATTTTTCACAACGAAGACGCTTGAACGCATCTGATTCCTCGGAATGGCCCTTCTCAGCAAGGCACGAGTCTGCCGGAACAAAAGATAATTAGCAGAAAAGATTCGGATGATAACAGGTAATCCGGGCTCTTAATAATGCGTAAATACCCGGAATGCATAGTGATTACGTCTATTATGATAACAATGAAACATCTCATAAATGCACTCCTGCTGGGTACACTTGTATCGTTCCTTGTATTTTCCGGTTGTACCTCTGCAGGAAGATATACGGGCACCTATACCTGTGTCGATGATCCATCAAGTGTTATCATACTGAATCCAGATGGAACCGTGAAATTCTTAAACGGGGCGGGAAATTTCACGGGGACCTATTCCCTTGAAGATACAAACCTCAAAATCTGCGCCAATAACAATGAAGGATCCAATGCTTGTGTATTGACCCAGATTGGAGCAAATGGATCTTTTCCCATGGGTTTTACCACGTACCGAAAATAATCAATTTTACCTGTTTTTTTATCAGTCGTGAATTTAGCCGGAACGGATCCGGTTATCAACAAATATTCAGGAATTTTTTAAAGGATTTTTTCACATCAGAATTGGAAAAGATCTGCCGCTTTATTTGAGGCAACACGTCCTGCCGGAACCGAACTGCAAAACATTATCCAGCTGCCGGATGAATAGTGGATGGGAACTCAATGGATTACCAAATTACCGAAGATGAACCCTGTGAGCAGTGTGGACTCTGCTGCCGGATTTTCGGTCCCGGTATTACACCGACAGTGCCGAATGTATATATCTGGATGGAGCAGGAGCGAACTGATATCCTGCGCTGGTTTATTGCGTATATGGAGAGAGGCACACCAATAAACTGTACCGACCTTGTGGCTGAAGACCTTGGGACAATTGTCTCAATAGAAATGCGCAATCCCGACACCGGTGAGTATGTCACTGTCTGTCCTTTCCTGCGTCGCGTAGCAAAAGAGCGATATCTCTGCGGCATCCATCTGGTGAAACCCGACATGTGCTGTACCTATCAGCCCTGGATCTGGGGTGAGACATACTTCAACCGGTGCAAGGGTCTGGCAAAAACCAGCCATAGTGGCAGATGGCAGCTCTGATCCAGCAGCATGCGCCCTCTCGTTTTTTATCATTCCAAAAATTTTGGCAAGGATTTTTTTCGATTTCATTATAATGACAAGGATTTTTGGCTATTCCCGGTATTATGCAGGTAACGTATGTATTGCGAGCATGCATGGATTAGGGGTCGAATCTCCCTTCAAACCACGGTTAAAAGAATAAACGGACCCTAGAAGATGACAATTTTAATAGAGTCGTAATTAAAAAAATGATCAGGGTAATGTAAAAATCTGTTTTTACGATGGAGAGGGACTAACCTGGATTGCTACCCCATCAAATTCAGCAATTATACGTTCACCTTCATAGACCATCACCCGGAATGTGGAGTACCTGCCGTTATCTGCAACTCGTTTTGCGATTGCAACAAGAGTACCTGTTGCAGGTGCGATATACTGGATGTGCACAGACACGGCAACCCGGTCAATGTTTCCGCAGTTTGCGGCAATACCAAATGCCTGATCAGCAATTGCAAATATTGCGCCCCCGTGCGCTACGTCATGCGGGTTTAAGATTTGGCAGCAATCCATCACAACACGGGCATAACCATCATGAGCTTCTGTGACGCTCATGTTGAGCAACTGTGCAAAAGGGCTGTCGTTGAATGCGGTGATCCGGCGCATTTCATGCTCTTTTTTTATATCGGGTTGATCTGCTGTTGGCATACCATAACCTTACGAATGAAAAGTGAGATGTGATAAAATCATTTGTATTTTTTCTGGGAATAAGAATATTTTTCGGATTCTCCCCCTTTGGATACAATATAAACCCATTCGTAAAGGGATTGGAGGGTGCCGAATTTCTGGTATCTCCGCATGGAAAAGCCCACCTTGAGCCGGTTGTCAAAAAGGATCTTTCCCTCATCTTTCATCCGCATCGCGATCTCCAGATCATCACCGGCATCAATGCAGCGATACATGCCAGCTTTGATGAAAGCATCTTTTCGAAATGCGGTGTTGCATCCAAGTGTATAGTAAAAGGTTTTGCTGTAATAGCCGATGCGGGCAAAGGTATTGGCAAGCAGGAGCGAGAAACCGTTTCCTATGCCTTCTTCGATGGGATACACCGGACCATAGACCTGCACAACATTGGGATCCTTGAAATCCTCTGCAAGGTTTTTGATCCAGTGCGGAGGAAGTATGCAATCTGCATCCGTTGTTGCGACAATATCACCTTTCGCTTCCCTGACCCCGTCATTGCGGGCTCCCCCCACTTTTTTGCTGGTCTGGGTGAATACCCTGTCGGCATACTTTTTTGCAATCTCACAGGTTGTATCTTTTGAACCACCATCAACAACAATGATCTCGTAATCGGTTCTCGGGATATCCTGATGTGACAGCGAGACGAGGCACTGGGCGATATTCTCCTCTTCGTTAAACGTGGGAATGATGACTGATATCATTGAAGGGAAAAACTCCTGTACCATTTTCACGTTTACGGATTATAAGCGTGATCTAAAAAAAAGGATCAGAAATCCCGTTGCCGTGCAACAAAATCCATAACACTGCGGAGGCAGCCGTCCATATTGAGATACTCAAATTGTGAGAACCTGCCGACTAAGGGGATACCTATCGATGTGCAATAGTCCTTAACTACGGCAATATTTTTCTGGTAATCCAGATCGTAGACCACGTAAGCATATGGCTGGCGTTCTACCGAGGTATAGACAATCTGTTCTTTTTTCAGGATGTGCATTGCCTCTAATGTCTTTATTACCGGGGCAATGATCTCTTCATCATTCATGCGGGACACTTCATCGCCCGGCAGGTGCGTGATCTCGGCAAGCACCGATCCGCAGCCTTCGGGGGCTCCGTGGGCACTGTAATTGGACGGGAACGAGATGCGGTTGGTCATGCCCAGTGCGATCTCCGGAATATAGAGCCAGGATATATCCGGTACTGCTCCCCGTATCCCAATATTCACACAGACAAGTGCATTGTACCTGAGGGAAGTACACGCTACTTTTACCTTTGCCGGGACGCTGTTGAGGGCAGAAAAAAGATTCTGTACGGGTATTGTAGATATGCACTGATCTGCTATAATGACGTCACGGCCATTACTGATCTCGAAATGCCCGGCTTTTTTCCGCACCGATGTAACGCAGAACCCGGTTCGTAGGCGATCCCGAATCGGCTCAGCGATAGCACTGACAAGTGCTTCAATACCTCCATCCAGCGGATAGGAAAAAACCGACTGGTGGGTATAACCTTCTGTTGAAATGCCGATGGCTGATTTTATTACATCCTCGACAGGGGGGCGGGGAATACGCCCGTCCACCCAGTGCAGGGACATCTTCTCTGTGGGAAACTTCCAGATCTTTTCATTGTATGGGATCATATAACATTCGGCAATCCCTTTTCCAAACGTATAGTAAATCCATTCCCGGAAATTCCCTGGTACCGGCAATTCGCCTTTTTCAACAGCGACATGGGTTTTTACAAACTCATTGATGCAGAAGAACCGGTCATCCTGCGGAAGGTCAGAAAGGCCATTCTCAAACGGGTATTTGACGTACTGGTCTTTATAAAAAATCTTGGTATTGCGATTATTGCGCTGTTCGTTTCCGGCAATCATCCGACGCATGAACGCGAGCACTTCAGCATCCCGCGAGAAAATGATATGCGACCCGCCAATATCGAACGTGAATCCCTGTTCGTTTTTTGAACGGCAGAGCCCGCCATACGCAGGTTCCGCTTCAAGGACAACCACATCGTTGCCTTTCTCATGCAGGAGGCGGGCAAGTGCGAGTCCTGAAAGTCCGCCGCCAAGAATTGCTATTGTCACTTCACATACGTTGGCAGCCGGAATTTATATTATTGAGTGTAAAAACGGGAAAATTTCGTACCGGTCCACGTATCTTTTGCATCAAGATTATTTGGGTACTATCATGGGTGTTGCAGGTGAATCACACCGGCCGTTATAACAAATAAGCCCTATCTGACAGGAATTCCCACAGGAGCCACAATGCCGGGGATTGGTCATCAGATTAAAACAACCGTCAGGACAACTCATCTGTTCTGCAGAACAGGTGACAACACAATTGCCGTTCAGACAGTAATTTCCCGCAGAGCAGGTATTTCCGCAGGATCCGCAGTTGCTGCTGTTGGTCAGCAGATCGATGCATGTATTATTGCAGGCGAATCTGTCCGATGGGCAGAAGACGGCTTTCGTAACCTGTGACATGGTCTTGCCGGGAGTGATGAGTGTAGTGGGTATAAGCGTAGTGACTACGAGAAGCGGTTCTGTAGTGGGCAACGGTGTCGGTTCTTCTGTTTCGATAATTACATAGGATCCGCCCTGAGTGCTCCCGTTTGCGGTGGCAAGTGTTGATAATGAGGTTGCGGGCGTTCCTGCAGAGGGGTGGGAAGGCGAGGTCGTGATAAGGGGATAGCCAATGAAGATGACAAGAAGGGTAATAACAACCACTCCCGCAATGGCGATCAGGCTGGTTGTCGATTTTATGTTAAAGGGTTTGGTCCGGGAGAGGGACTGGCTCGGCCGAGCTGGTTGCGGGGATGCGATCGCGTCGGTACCGGTAAGATCCGGCTGGAGGGATGCACCACAGCGGGTACAAAATTTATTATTGGGCATCACAGCATTGCCGCACTGGGGACAGAATCGCAAATAAATCACCGGTAATGTATGTTTGATACTTTCCCGGGAAGGGGAAAAAAGGTTTTCATAAAAAAAGCCAGTCCGAATATTACGATAATCGTTTAATTATCACCGCATAGATCAAAAACCTGAAAAAGAATATTATTTAGAAATATACCAGCCGGTCTGGGTCTCGTTGAGCACTTTCTCCGTATTCTTTTTCGTCAACAGGCTGACGACAATCATCATAACCACGGATATGACAAATGCGTAGGCCGAGAAGTGGAGAGGGATCTTGGCAAATTCTATGCCAAGAGCAACCACCTTGAAGTAATTGAGGAAGCCGAAGATGAGTGCGGCGAGCAGGCCAAACGTCATGCTGGCAAGCGCTCCTTGCCGGGTTGCACCTCTCCAGTACAGGCCGGCGAGCAGCGGGACGGCGAAAGTTGCAAGCATGGTACCTATCCCCATCCAGATCAGGATGGCAAGCATATCAGGAGGATTGATGGCGATGATCATGGTCGCAAAGGCTGAAACAACAACCACGATCTTAGAGAGGAGCAGGACCGTCTTGTCATCTGCATCCGGCTTGAGCACTTTTTTGTAGATATCCCACGAGAACATGGCGCCAATGGTTAGCATCAGCCGGTCGGTGGTGGACATGACTGCTGCAAGTACTATAACAGCAAAGATCGCCCAAAGGGCCAGGATTGGCATGGCGTACTCGATGCCGTACAGAATAACGAAGTCCTGTGCATTCGGCACAGCGGGAAGGGTAAACATACCTTCCTTGACCATCACAAGACCGGCAAAACCGGCAAATTTCAGGAGGAAAATGACCGCGCCGTAGAGGACAAAAGCGATCAGCGGGGACCACTTGAAGTACTTTACGTCTTTTATCGTCAGCACGTTGTTGATGACATGCGGTGCGCAGGCAAGACCGAGGCCCAGCAGGAGTGCAAACGAGATAATATAGGGCGGGGCAAATGCGCCAACCGGGTTCCACGGCATGACGAGATTCGGGTTGACGGTTGCGATGAACTCGTTTACATGGGTAAAACCGCCGGCCTTCCAGATGATGATCGGTGCCATAACAAGAACCCCGACAATGAGGATAATTGCCTGAACGAGTGATGCCCATGCAACTGCATAGAGTCCCCCGATTGCGGTATATGCCATGGTAACGACCGTTGCGATAAGGAGAGCCAGCCAGAGGGGGATCTGGAAGAGCCATATGAGCACAATTGCAATTGCCGTATACTGCCCGACGAGATAGATCAACGAGACGATAATACCGGCAACTGCACTGAGCGTCCGGAGCGCAGTCGGGCTTTCGTACCTATGCGCAAGGTAATCCTGAACCGTTACGTAACCTGCGGTTTTTGCAACATTGTGCAGCTTGACCCCGAAGAATATGATACAGATACCAATCGAGAGCGGAACGAAAATCTGCTCCCAGATGGTGGGCCAGCCGGCTTTATATCCGAGACCGGAGACCCCAAGCAGCGACATACCCGAACAGACCGTGCCGATCATTAAGAGGATGAAAACCCAGAAACCGAGCTGGCGGCCGGCAACAAGGTAGTCTTCCGTGTTCTTGATCTTTTTTGATGCCCAGACCCCGATACCGAGCATTGCAAGGAAGTACAGACCGACAACGGTGATAGTGAGAAAGTCCGCTGCCATTTAATCATGCCCCTTGAAGGTTATTCCCCAGTACAACAACAATGCGGCGATGATAAGAACAACGCCCCCGACAACAAAAACCGTGATATCCGGCAATCCAAACATAGTACCCTGCTAAAATCTAACATGTTAACATATAACACGATCGAAATTATTCCAGAAAATAAGGGCGTAGAAAAAGTTTTTTTTATTGCTTTTTTATTATGATTATCCGGACATAGTTTTCCCGTGCAGATATCAGAATAACTGCAGAAACCTCCAATTGTTTCAGCGACAGGTTGTCAATAAGTAACGGCATAATGCCCTTAATCTGTGAACCGGAATTTGCTGAAAGTACTTTTTTAATGTGGTGAAATGCCCAAATGTGAATAAAAAAATTTGCTGAATAAAATTATTTTTTGCCGGCGATTGTCATCAGGGCAATCAGCCCAATCGCGCCAATAGTTACCATTACTGGCAAGGGAGACTTCGTTGTTGTGGATACTGGTATTGGTGTTGGTATAGTTGTAGCAATTGTCAGAATTGGTTGCTCTGTGATGAACGGTGCCGTTGTTGCGGGAGTGGTCGGGAGTTTCTCAACGATATTGAAAAAGGTAGATCCCGTTACATCCACCGTGATGCCGGACACCTTGACGATATATTCATCCGGTTTAAAAGTTGATGCATCGACCGGAAACGACCACCGGTTTAATGCACCGTTTCCCTGTTTTACCTTTACCATACCCGTGGCTCCCGAGAATTCGGCACTCTGGGATTTATACGTGGGCTTGAATGACGATGAGGTAATTTCAACCATCAGGTTGTCACCCACCGCGAGATTGGTCGAACCCGTGATAGTGAACTGTTCTCCTACAACCCGGGAACCGACCGGGTCGATGAATGCCGATGGGGGATTGATGATAAACGATGCAGTTGCAAAGGTATCATCGACATTCTGGCTGTTGATGGCCTGCATCAGTGCGTTTGCTCCCGAAGGGGTCTGAAGGCTGCCACCTCCGGTGAGCTGGAAGATGGAGGTTCCGGTCCCGAGCTGGCGGTTGAATACTTTACCGGATGAGGCATCATAGTAAATATCAAACTGCCCGTTCATCATCGGGTGCTGGATCAGGACGAAATACTGTCCCGGTGCAAGGGTCCGGGTATCGGCAGGTTTGAGTTCATACTCATAGGAATTGTCTGAATCCGGGGAAATTGTGGAAATTTTTACATAATTGTTTCCAAACAGCCAGACCTGCAAGCCGTTTTGTGGGTGACCAGTGGCAATGCCATGGATATAAACAGAATCACCGTTTGCTATCGAGGGTGCACCGGAAAATGAGCTTCCGGGCGAAAGGGAGATTGCCGCGACAGGGGTCAGGACCAGCAGTACGCCCAGGAGCAGGAGGTAAAGGAATATCCGAAAGGGAGATTGTATCATAGTACTCATCCGTTATTATGCCTGATTGGTGATGAAGATGTGGTCAAAAAGATATGAGTTCTGCCATTCCGTTTCTCACGGTATATCTAAATAGTAAAATAGCTACCAATCCTCATGGATCAAAAACCACAAACCATACGGGTAAAGCATGATAAGCCAATCTGTGCAAAATGTCAGGATACCAATCTCAAGGTCAGACCTGATGGCAGCTACACCTGCAAGCGATGCGGGTACGACAGCGCGAAATAAGATAAAGGAAATCTCGCCTGTTTTTTTATATCCTCTCTCTTGGCTTATTGGATTGGGTATGACCGATAAACCCGGATGGTTTTTCTGCTCTTGTTATCCGTTTTTATTTATGCTGTAGAAAAAAAAGTAAAATCCTGAATGCGTCCCTCTTATCCATTTTTCAGTTTGGGATTGCCCCTTGACTGAGTATGCCGGAGGCCATCGGAATCATTTTTTCCCTGCCTTCGCAAATCCTGCTGGTTAATCCGTCACTTTAATAGGATGCAAAGAAGAAGCATGTGAAGAGAGGATTGGTATGAAGATCTGTGTACTGAATGGCAGTCCCAAGGGCAGCGACAGTGTGACAATGCAATATGTCCATTTCCTGGAACTGGCATTTCCCGTTCATACATTTATTATCGAGCATGTGGGCCAGCGGATTCATTCTCTCGAAACACAAGAAGCAGAATTTGACAAGGTGGTGGCATCCATCACTTCATCTGATGCGGTGCTCTTTGCAACCCCGGTCTATTACATGCTGGTACCCTCACAGATGAAACGGTTTATTGAGAAGGTTTTTTCCCGGAACGCCAAGTCCGCATTCACCGGGAAATACGCAGCGTCAATCACCACTTCTATTCATTTCTTTGATCATACTGCCAATGCCTACCTGCATGCAATCGCAGAGGATCTTGGTATGTCGTTTACCGGTTCCTTTTCGGCAAAGATGGAGGATCTCTTGTCGGTGCCGGTACAGGAACAGCTTTTCAGGTTCGGCGATGATTTTTTTACCGGGGCTTCCAGAAAATCCTGTATCCAGGAGAGGTACCCACAAATTCATTTCCCCACTGTCCTGTACTCTCCGGGCCCGGCTCCGGTCCCGTTTGAGTGTACTGGGATAAAAGTCGTCATTCTTACTGATGCGGTGAGCGGGTCTAACTTGGAGCGGATGGTGACCCAGGCAGCGGCATGTTTTGGGAAATCGGCCTCTGTCCTATCCGTACAGGATGCCGGAATGAAAGGAGGCTGCCTTGGCTGCTGCCGCTGTGCCTTTGATAATTCCTGTGTTTATGCCGATGGGTTTAGTGCGTTCTGGAACGAGCAGGTGCTCATGGCCGATATCCTGATTTTTGCCGGTACGGTAAAGGACCGATACCTGTCGGCAGATTTCAAACAGGTAATTGACCGGAGTTTTTTCCTCGGCCATGTGCCGCGTATGACCGGGAAACAGTTCGGGTACCTGATCGAAGGTCCCCTTTCCCAGCTTGCAACGCTCAACGAAGTACTGACTGCATATCCTGCAGTACAGGGTGCAAACCTTGCCGGGATCGTTACCGATGAAGGCGGAGATTCTGCGGTGATCGATCACCGGATTAATGCCCTTGCAGAGCGGTGTATACGGCTCTCGGAATCCGGTTACATGGCCCCCCCAATGTTTCCTGCAATTGCCGGCCACAAACTCTTCCGGGATGAGATCTGGGGAGAGATGCGTGCAATTTTCAAGGCCGACCATCGCCATTACTTAAAGACCGGGTTCTATGATTTTCCCCAGAAAGAGTCCGGAAAGCGGATCCGGACTGCCCTTTTCTCCTTCTTTCTCGATCTCCCTCCCGTCAGGAAAGAGGCGGTGCAGAATATGAAAAAGCACATGATTCAGCCATTCGAGCGGGTATTTACCGATAGCCCGGTCTTAATCCGGGTGAAGGAAGAGGCTCGTAAGAAGTGAGATGGAAGATGAGTCGTGCGGGCCAGTGGTGCGAGCGGGAGTAAGCAGGGCGTTTGAAGAAGCTCCCGAAAATTAATTGTTGGAGCGTAAGGGTACCGTCCGCTCTCTCAAAAGTGCCGATAAGTACATGTCCAGAGCCTGTTCTCATAGTACCCGGCCAAATGGAGTCTCACTCCCACCCCTTACCAAACATCAAGAGTTTGTCCAACCATTTTTTGTTATCTAACAGGAGTGCGATCTGAATTACGGGTAACAGACACCAGACATACAAAGGGGGGTATTTATGAGCCTTAAGAAATGACTTATACTACCTATCACAACAATACGCAATCCGTGATCCGGTAATAAAGATTCCCGATTTCACCAACAATACATCATTCTCGGGAAAATACCCCCAATCAGTAGATGAATAAATGATTATCCAGTACTCTCCTGCCGTTATTGTCATGCTGCTATCAGGGTTGGTCTCTACCGTCCTGATGGTCATTGCGTGGCGCAATCGTTCGATACCAATATTTCAACCTTTCATCCTGCTGATGGCGGCAGAGTCTGTCTGGATTTTCGGGTATGCCCTGGAACTGATGAGCACCAATCTCCCGACTGTCCTCCTCCTCAACAATATCGAGTATCCTGCCGTATCAACTGTGCCAATTGCCTGGCTCTTCATTGTCCTCTGTTATACCGGGCGTGAGCAGTATCTCACCCGGCGCACAATTCCTTTGTTTTTCATTATCCCGGTACTGGTCTGGATCCTTGTTCTTACCAATCCCTGGCATCATCTCTATTATTCAGGGTTTTACCAGGAGTCACTCGGCGGATCAGTTATCTGGATCTACGAGCATGGCCCCTTGTTCTGGATTCATATCGCGTACTGCTACATCCTTGCCCTTATCGCGCTCGTTCTCGCTGCAGGAAGGCTCTTTGCTCCCACCGGACTCTACCGGCGCCAGACAATGCTCTTGGTCTGCGCAGCATGCATCCCGGCACTGTGTAACATGACCTATGTGTTCAGGCTTGCCCCTTTCCCGGATTACGACCTGACACCCATCGCGTTCCTCATTGCCGGGCTTATCCTTGCTGTGGGTATCCTCCGATACCAGCTCTTCTCAACCGTACCGGTCGCGTACTCGCTTGTCTTTTCTACTATGAGGGACGGAGTGATTGTTGCAAACGGGAAAAACCTTGTGATTGATCTCAATCCGGCAGCGGAACAGATTACCGGAGTATCATCGCATGATGCCATCGGGCGGACCGTTGCCGAAGTCTTCCCCGGACTCGCATCCATTCAGGAAGATCCTGTGTCGGAAGTGATGGAGCACCGAATCGAGATCCAGATCAGGAAGGAGCGGAGCCCGGTATTTTATGATGTGCTTGTCACTCCCATGGATTTCTGTCGGACAGGTGCTGCCGGCTATGTTTGCCTGTTTCGGGATATCACCGACCGGAAACAAGTGGCGCTCGCACTTGAAGAAGCCCATAAAAAAATCAGTCTCCTCTCCAGCATCACCCGTCACGATCTCTCGAATAAACTTATGGCTGTGTCCATCTACCTTGAAATGAGTCAGGAACTATCCACCGATCCCCTTCAGAAAGAGTACCTTGACCGGCAGAAGATGGCTGTCGAAGCAATGGGTGATCAGATTGCGTTTACCCGGGAATACCAGCAGCTGGGGACCGAAGTACCTGTCTGGCAGAATGTAGATACGGTGATAAACCGGGCAAAGAAACATGCGGATCTTAAGAATATCTCTTTAATCAGCAACACCGGCTCTCTCGAAGTTTATGCCGATCCGATGCTGGAGAAAGTATTCTACAATCTGTTCGAAAACTCAATAAAATATGGCGGCGCAGGGATCTCATCGATAACCATATCCACCCACCAGTCCGGTGATGATCTGGTCATTGTCGTTGATGATGACGGAGCAGGGATCACAAAAGAGGATAAAGCCCGGCTATTCGAACGCGGGTTTGGGAAGAATACCGGGCTTGGGCTGTTTCTTTCCAAGGAGATCCTTGCCATCACTGACATCACAATCAATGAAACCGGTGAGCTGGGCAGAGGGGCACGGTTTGAATGTCGTGTGCCTTGTGGGAAATTCCGGTACGGAGGTAGCGGGCAATAATCCATTCGTACCCCCACGTCTCGTTCAATTTCAGATAGGGGATCCCCTTAATTTCAAATCTTCTGAAAATAATCCCGTTTACCGGAAATACCCGACTGCATTCCGGAACAGGTGCATATTCATGGATTCGGCCGGCACAGGCACACCGTTGCGCCGCATCTTTTCTTTCATCAGCGGCCAGTCATACAGGTTGACAAACTCCATAGCTCTTTCAGGGTGAGGCATGAGTCCCAGCACCTTACCGTCCGCGGATGTTATCCCGGCAATATCTTCCACCGAGC
This sequence comes from Methanoregula sp., assembly GCA_041645435.1. Lineage (NCBI taxonomy): Archaea > Methanobacteriati > Methanobacteriota > Methanomicrobia > Methanomicrobiales > Methanoregulaceae > Methanoregula > Methanoregula sp. Next base: position 610,542 of record JBAZQB010000001.1, on the reverse strand, counting down.
CATTCGGATTCCAGGGATATTCTCCGTACGCTGGAGTTAAATCATCCTTACAGTACGTAAACGCGATCATCTTCTGCCGCTTTAAGCGCAGCAGGGTCTCCGGGGTGCAGGAGAGATTACCTTCCCCGTGTGCGACCGGACAGTACAACCGCTCGATACCTTTGGTCCAGAGATTGTCAGCAACGGGCTTTAACGAGACAAACCGGCATTCCAGCCTGCCGCCCCGGTTGGGCATCAGGGCGATGTCGCGGGTATAGTGTTTGTCAAACGCCGGAACCAGCCCGAGATTTGCAAGGATCTGGAAACCGTTACAGATCCCCAGCACGAGATTATCCCCGTCAAGGAACTCCAGCAGGTCATCCCAGAGATTATTTCTCACCCGGTTGGCGTAGGCATTGCCGGCACCGGTATCGTCTCCATAGGAAAACCCCCCCGGAAATACCAGCAGCCGGTATTCCGAGAGACGCTTGCGTCCTGCGATCAGGTCGTTGATATGGACAATGTCTGCATCCATGCCGGCCCGGGCGAGCACCTCTTTTGTTTCCATTTCGGAGTTGATCCCAAAGCCACTCATTATCAGTGCTTTCTCACCTATCTTCACCTGGATCGATCGGCGGATCGCACCAGTCGCCCGGAGAGATATTCGTTTTGCAGCAATCGCCATGATCAGTACCCCCGGAAGGGTGCTTTGTACACCGCTTCGATCTCGGCAACAGGAAGATCCAGCAATAGTTTATCTGAAGTGATCCGGAAGTTTTTGCCACCCACACGGCCGAGCAGGAGAGCATCTGCCCCGCAATACCGCTCGAATTCCCGCTTATGGTCCGGGGCTACCGTGACGACAAACCTGCCGAGCGATTCAGAGAAGAGATAATAATCCGGACGCATGGCAGGCGGAATGGTGATATCCATCCCCAGCTGGCCGGCAATGGCAACTTTTGCCAGAGCGATCCCGAGACCCCCGTGACTGACCGGAAAGGCCGAGGCCACCAGTTCATGGGAGAGGGCATCCGTCAGCCGCCCATAGCGGGCTTTTACGGTTGCAACATCCAGTTTTGGTAGTGTATTTCCCGTCCCGCCCAAGAGGGCGAAATACTCTGACCCGCCCAGTTCTTCAGCAGTTTCACCGATCACGTACACAAGATCGCCATCGATCTTTGCATCCATGGAGACGGATTTTGCAACGTCTGCGTGAATGCCGATGGAGGAGATGAGCAGTGTCGGAGGCACCGAGACCTTGACCGGGTTGTTCTCCGCATCGAACCCCGAGAAATCATTGTACATGCTGTCCTTTCCGGAGATAAACGGGGTGCCAAAGGCTACCGCATAATCGTAACATCCCTGTGCTGCCAGTTTCAGCTGGCCGAGCCGTTCCGGGTCATCCGATGAGCACCAGCAAAAGTTATCGAGAATAGCAATCGTATCGAGCGGGACACCGATCGCAATGAGGCCGCGGATGGCCGTGTCGATCGCTGCTCCCGCCATCAGGTACGGGTCGATCTCGGAATAGGTGGGAAAGAGACCTTGCGAAAGACCAACGCCTTTTTTTGAGCCGGGAACAACTTTGGTGAGCGTAGCGGTTGCCTGCACCCGGCCGACACCCTGTACCGGCCCGAGCACATGACCGCCTTGCACTGTATGGTCGTACTGGATGGAGATGAACTCTTTTGAACAGAGATTTTTCCGGCTGATCATCGAGCGCATCGTTGCATCAAGGCGTTCCGGGCAGGGAGATTCCGGTTCAGGGAAGGTCTTTTTTGTATAGGTAGTCTTCAGGTGCTTTTTTGGCACCCCGTCATGAAGGAAATCAAGGTCGATATCCATCACTAGACTGCCATGCCATTCTACTATGCATTTACCGGAGTCCGTGAATTTCCCGATAACGGTCGCCTCGACATTCCGGTCCTCCATCAGGTTCAAGAGCGCGTCGAGTTTTTCCGGGGGGACTGCAAGGGTCATCCGTTCCTGTGACTCCGAGATCCAGATCTCCCACGGGGCCATGCCATGATATTTCAGCGGGACTTTATCGAGATAGACATAGCAACCGTTGCACTCTTTTGCCATCTCGGCAACGGAACACGAAATCCCGCCAGCCCCGTTATCTGTTATGCTACGATACATGTCCAGGTCCCGGGCCTCCTTGACAATCACATCGGAGAGTTTCTTCTGGGTAATCGGGTCGCCGATCTGGACTGCTGTCACCGGGCTTGCCGGATCGAGGGCTTCAGATGAGAACGTGGCACCATGGATGCCGTCCTTGCCCACACGCCCCCCGGCAACAACAATGAAATCTCCGGGTGCTGCTTTTTTCTCGTAGAGCTTCCGGCCTGAGTGTTCCCGTGGCATGATACCGACAGTACCGGCAAAGACGAGCGGTTTTCCGACATACCGGTTATCGAACCAGCACCAGCCCTGCGGGGTAGGAATGCCCGAGCAGTTTCCCCCAACACCAACGCCACGAACGACCCCGTCAAGGATCTGGCGGGGGGAGAGGATTGGCGTTGTCTTGTTCTTCCCGCGGAAGAGAGCGGGATCCAGTTCCGGGTCGCCCACGCAGTACCCATAGAAGTTGATACAGGGTTTTGCGCCGAGCCCAAACCCGATCGTATCGCGGTTGACTCCAACGATCCCAGTCAGGGCTCCGCCAAACGGGTCGAGCGCTGAGGGGGAGTTGTGGGTTTCGACCTTGTGAGTCACGAGATACGTGTCATCAAAAATAATCGAACCCGAGTTGTCCGTAAAGACCGTCACACAGATATCCTTATTTCCCTTTTCGGCACGGATTTTGTTGGTAGCGTCCTGAATATATGTCTTGTAAAGCCCACGGGGGACATCATCATCCATTGCCGAGGCAAAGATCGTATGCTTGCAGTGCTCGCTCCACGTCTGGGCCAGCGACTCTAGTTCTATGTCGGTCGGCATCCGTCCCTGTGCGGCAAAATAGGTGCGTATGGCTGACAGCTGAGCGAGATCAAGTGCCAGGGGCCCCCTTCGCTGTCCGGTCAGGGAATCAACAATCCCTTCTTTCCCAATCCGTGAGAGTTCCCTGTTATCAAGGTCGAGGTTTACCGTTTCGGCGTTCGGGAGTTCGTGAAGGTGGACAACGGGCACGACCGGATCCATACCTTTGTTACCATATTCCGCCCGGGTTTTGATATGGACCCGGTTTACGAGCGGGTTTGCGAGGGTAGCCGCAAGTTTCTGTAGTGCTGCAGGAGATATAATCCCACAGACCAAAAAGAGCTGCGAGGTGTAGACCACTTCTCCCTCTACAAATTTTATAGCAAAGAAATCCTCAATAGTCTGCCGGGCCGTCGTGCCGACATTGTCAGTTACCCCAGGGAGAAATCCCACTTCAATTGCATAATCAAACGGTATCCGGGTGGGGGTGTCAATTAAAAATTTCTGGACAACCGGATTGATCAGCTGGGATCCGATATCAGCAAGTTCTGTACCGGAAAAATTACGGGTGCTGGTGGCGATAGTATAGACATCGATGAGATGCAGTTCATCGATGGGAAAACCCAGCGATCGGATCCTGCTTGTCCGGGTTTTTAACCGGGGATCGGTTGTATAGTGCACTTCTATCCGGTGGACACAACTCTCCATACCGTACTATGTAGGACTGCAATTACAAAATAGATGCCGTAGGTGAAACCGGCAAATCAGGAATGGATGTTCCGGGAATTGGTTAACACACCTTTGTAGGGATCCGCAAATAGGTTCATGGATATTTCCAGCAATTTTTATCCGGCTTCCCGCTCCAGACCGTATCTTTATTATAACAAGTTAAGAGTTTTTGATGCAGGGTGTTTTAGTCGTCCGAACATAAAACCGGGAATTGTTATTTAGAAGAAATTATTATATAGATGAAATCTCTAGGTTGACTATCGGCATATACTCATAATCGATGTTTACCGTGATCAATTGGTATTCACCGAATCAAAAAAATGAGGGGGGACAAATGCCCGTCTGTCCACATTGCGGAAGAAACACACCCATTGGCAAATTCTGTGAACATTGCGGAGCACTGATACCGCAGTTTATTCCCGAACCGGCGATCCAGGTACCTGTACCTCAACCGGGGATCATTACCCCACCCCCGGTAAAAAAAGGATCCGCTTTTGTAAAAATCCTGGTTGTAATTATTTTGGTATTAGGTATCTTTTTTGCGATCGGTATCTATGCAACCTATTCACCGGAAATTATCTATCCGGACCCTTATCCGATCTATCCCACCCCCACACCCACATGGTATGCCCCGTTTGATTTCAATACTAAGCTTCCGGAAGCTTCTTACGAATATCAGATGTTCACCTTAGCCAAAGGAGATAAGGTGAAAGTTGCGGTCTCAACGGATGGTGCGCCTATCGATCTTCTCGTAATGGATTCCGCAAACTTTGGAATATATGAAAATACCAATCCTACACCAGATACCGTGCGCTACTCGGGCCTACGGAACATTATCAAAGATGATTACACGTTTGTCGCTCCCCAGTTGGATACCTATTATTTTGTTTTTGATAACAGCTACTGGCCGAAAACCGGTTCCAATGCAAAAAAAGATGTCGCGGTTAATGCTGTTTTTAGTGAGTATTATCAATAGTCCCGGGTAAAAATCCCTTTTTAGGTATTGTGCGTAAGGAAAATTTTCGTAAAACAAATGTTCGTGGAAAATTCAACCCGGTTATTGTAGGTGATAAAACTTCCGAAACCGGTATTACGACACTATCGCAAAGAACAAGGATGCTTGAGAAGAACTCGTTTAATCTAACGAACTGATTCTTAAATTGTTTATCTCCGTTAAGACAATGATTTCTGCCGATCTCATGATAAAACGTATCCGTTAAAAGAAAACACGAATGTCTAAACTAAAACCCTCAGAACGCAGTCCACATCATTCCCACAGCAAACGCTGTCCGGTACTCCTCTTCTGAGAGCCCGGGGCATTTCTTCTCAAGCAAAGCAAGCGCCTTTCCCAGCGCCTCATCTCCTTTCCCGCACTCCCCGTCGCGAAACGCATTACTGACATCATATACATCGTGCGAAAGCCGCTGGATACGGATAAGAGCATCCCGGCACATGGCCGGGGATTCATTCTGAACCTTGTCCCGGATCCGGTTGAGGAGATCCGTGTCATTGGGAGTAGGACACGAAGGTGGCGACCGGCCCTGCCGGAAGATCAGGTCGAATGCGATACTCATCACTTCCGGGCTGGGTTTCTGGGGTACTGCGGGCATAGGAATGTTCCTCATCTGGATGGAGTGGGGGCGTTGGCTGTTCCGTTAATCCAATCCTCCGGTTTTGTCCAGTCAGCATCTGGTGTCTTTGCAAAATAGACCTGCACGAATCCTTTCTGTTCCATCAGCCGGAGTTGTGGCAGCTCGTAGGTGTAAAAGATCCGGTTTTCCCGTGCACCCTGAACAAAACACCAGACATTGACCGGTTTTCCGGTTGCCTGTGCGATCAGTTCTGCCATATCTGTGTACCGGGCTGAATATTGTCCCCAGATTTCGTCTGCTTCGCCAAATGTGACGGGTTGGGGATCGGTATAGATCTTGCCAAAAATGATGACCGACCCGTTAATGCCGGAAGCCCGCTCGTACCAGTGTTCATTGAGGAGCCGGGTATAGGACGGATAATTATAGTAGGCAGAGCTGCCTTCATCCCAGATTGCACGGTTGGGCGGAACAGCAGATGCTGACGGCCCTTCGTTTATAGCATCCAGCAGCCGGAGCATGCTGCCATGATTTCCTTTGCCAGACCAGAACCCCATATGCACCTGTGTACCCGGAACACCGAGCAACGGTTCAGTGACAAGTGCTTCTGAAAAAAGCTGTGCTGTAAATGCCGGGTTTTTGAAGGCTGCAATCTTATCCGTCGGATCAGGAAAGACCGGCCCCGTGATTATGCTTGTTGAACACTCAGTGCTGCATATCATGACAGGGCAGGTGGAAGAAGGAGGGATGCCTATCACCGAGAGAATAACGATAACGGCCAGGATTCCAAGTAAGACGATGCCAATCATCCAGCGGTTCATATAATCTGACGGGAAAGAAGGGGCCATGAACAGATCCCAGATATCTTTTGGTAATCATTGTTACGCTGAACCCCTATATGGACTTTAAGTCTCGGGATATCAATGGAAGTCCATTACAATAGGGGCAATGTGAGGATAACCGCAGAATATATACACAATCCCATAATACGCTAAGCAGTCGCATGACAAAGAAATGTGAACGTTGTGGTACTCCGGCGCTTGATGACTTGTCAGAGTACTGCAACCGGTGCGGTTCTTCAGTCATTGAAGAGCCAAAATCCAATGTGCCGGTCTGCAGCAGGTGCGGTAACCCGGCTCCCAATGCTGATGTGCTCTACTGTAACCGGTGCGGTACGGAATACCCGGCGGCAGAACCAGAGCAGGACTACCCGCTCTGCTCGCGCTGTGGGTATATAATTCATGATGAACTGTCAGAGTACTGCAACCGGTGCGGTGCTTCTGTGAGGTCAGAACCGGAACCCGAGTTGCCGGTCTGCAGCAGGTGTGGCAACCCTGCACCAGATGCTGAAGCGCTTTTTTGCAACAAGTGCGGCACAGGGTACAAAAAGGAACCGGAGAACACAATCCCGCTCTGCCCGCGCTGCGGTTATACCCTTCCCGATGATCAATCGCAGTTCTGCAACCGGTGCGGAGCAACCATCGGCATAGAACCCGTAAACAAAAAACCGGTCTGTGCAAAGTGCGGGGCTGTTGCTCTAGATGCAGAGACCCTTTTTTGTAACCGGTGCGGAACACCGTTCACTCGTTCAGTTTCCAATCCAAAACCCGTGCACCTGTCAGCACACAAACAGGCCCAGCAGGTCTCCGTCAAAATTTCCAAAAAGAAACAGATTCCCGCTACGGTTATTACTCCGGAAGATCTCTGGGATCAGACCCCGGATGAGGAGTTCGCTGAAACATATGACCCGCCCGCAGTAGCACCCTCCACAATATCCCCCCGGAAAAAATATGCCCATCTCCCCCTTGTGGCAGATGAATTTGCCGGGGGGAAAACCCGGGATGAGAGCATTGTAATTCCAGGAAACGCAAAAAAATACGGTCATATCCCGTTAATAGCCGATGAACTCAAAGAGAAACAATCCCCGCGTCTTGAAATTGAGACTCCTTATTACCCCGGACCTCCCAAGGAAAAGAAAACGGCAAAGCCGAAAAAAGGTTTTTTTGATCTGTTGAAAAAATAAGAGGGAGGGTTCTTTTTTAGTATACGGTGTTTTTAGATACCTGATGGCTTTTTTCAGGTTGCAGTTATGGCCTAAATACTCAGCTGAACGCGGGTCTGGACATCAAATGCCAGGGGGAGATCAAGATACGCTTCCAAAAACCATTCCGGGTACCCAACGGGACCTGCCCCCCCGGTAAATCCACCAGATGCATTTTGTCTGAGTATGTGTGCCTGTTGTGGCACATAGATCCTGAACGGGTATACTAAGGGCTGGGATGTTTTGGGATACTCCCGCTCGCCATCGAACTGGAGAACAAATTCATGCACTCTCCGACTGGTTGTTTCCCAATGCCCATGTGAATGATGCGATCCGGAACCGTGGGTATATTCCCGATATTTCTGTTCAGCATATAATCTGAGAAATACTCCCCGGGCCTTTTGCGGGGAATTCATCGAGAGGATAAGGTCCCCCTCAATCGCCTCTCCTACAACATAGGCAATTTTAGGGATACGGATCTCAATTTTTCCTGCACCAATGCCAAACATGAGGGATAACACTATTTCATTGGTAGCGTGGCAACTATTTTAAAATTTCTTTCACCGGTTCTTGAACGTTATTGGGACACAATGCAACATTACACTGTTATAGTTGATCCCAACCTTTTTTTAAGAATCTTGATGATGAACCCGGATCTCAAAAAAATATTCAGATGATTACGGTCTTCGCTTCTTCGTTACTGCCTGACAGGTAGTCAGGGTGAATCTCCTGTCGTGCAAACAGGGCAAGGATGAGAATGACAATCGCAATAATGAACGAGAAGAAGAAGGCAAGGTCAAATCCCGCAGTGATCAGCTCCAGTTTGATGTTAGCCGGTGCTAGCTTGGTGATTCCACGCTGACCGGCAATTGCTATGATTCCCTGGGTAAATACCAGGTTTGCAAAAGCGATCCCCAGGGTTAAGGGGGCAAACCGTTCAAGGCTAGTGAGGCTGGAGACCATGCCCTGGTATCCCTTACCCACCGAGTTCATGATCATATTCGATGCCGGAGTTATCATCAGGCCAAGACTAAAACCAATAACGAGCAGGCAGAGGATTACAAATCCGGTTGAAGAACCAACCCGGAGAAGCGTCATCATATAAAAACCGGCTACCAGGAAGATTCCTGCAGCAATGCAGAGCACTCTTCCCCCAACCCGGTTATAGAGCATTCCTGCCAGGATACCGGATATCATCATTGCTACCGAAAGAGCTGTTAAAATGAGCCCGGCATCAGAAGCACCGTAACCTTTTACGTACTGGAGATAAAACGGGAGCAGGTAACTAATTCCGGCAAAACTGAAAAAGACCAGTGACATAATGAGATTGGTCAGTAAGAAATTACGGTTCTTAAACAGGCGCAGTTCTAACAACGGGTCGGAAACGCGGAGCTCGTGCCAGACAAAGTAAGCAAGAGTGATGATGGCAAGGGCAAGAGTGCCAAGAATAACCGGCGAGGTCCACCCGAGTTCGTTACCTTCAGAGACTGCAAAGAGCAGGGATGCAAGACCGGTGAAGATCAATAATGCCCCGGCTTTGTCAAAGCCTGCAGGTCTGTCATGCGGCGTAGTTGCCGGAATAACTTTTGCTCCGAGCAGGATTGCACAGATTCCCACCGGCACATTAATTAAAAAGATCCAGTGCCAGGAAAGATACTGGGTGAGCACACCCCCGATGGTCGGTCCGATGGCAGTCCCAAGTGCGGCGACCGTCATAATAATGCCCATCGCTTTTCCTTTCTGCTTCATAGGGATGTACGCAGTGACCATGGCCGGTGCAATTGCCGTTATCATCGCACCCCCCACAGCCTGGAATGCACGTGAACCTACAAGCACGGGAAAGGAAGATAAGAGATCGGGCAAGAGAGCACAGGAGAACGATCCAATCGTAAAGATCAGAAATCCTGACAGGAAAACTTTCTTAAACCCTATGCCATCGGATAATTTCCCGAAAATAAGGACACAACCGGCCATCACCAGGAGGTAGATGGTCGACACCCAGCTTACGGTACTTGTCGAGATATTGAAAACCGATGATATAGTCGGCAGGGCAATATTGACAATCGTCCCGTCTAGTGCCGACATGAATGCAGCAAGGGAGATGGAGATAATCAGGAGATTAAAACCCGCCTGATCCGTTCCCTGATGGTTCTTATCCATACATGGTTATAGGGCGGCGGCATAAAAAAGGAGAGGTTATTCAGTATCGGAACTTGTCGGCAAAAATCCGGTACGCATTTTGCTTTTACGGATCCTCATCAAAAGTGCTTATCATAGGAACTATCGAAAATTGCGATAGTTTTTTCGGGATTACAGGATTAACGATACATTCCTTTCTGGAATAATAATCAGTCAAATTCAGGTACTCTTATCCGATTGAGAGTATTGCATTACGAGATTAATCAATAACATTGATGAAAAGTGTGAGTGGGAGGAGTAAGCCTCCTTCTGTTCTAGCGGCATTCAGCTCTGCGCCATACCCGGGCGGATACCGGACTATCCTCTGGCCCTGTTCTGGCTTGCACCCGCAGGGATTCGTCGTTCCAACGTATCCTGTTCCTCAGACGCTCAGCGAGTTACTCGTGCAGCTGCCTGCACTTCTTGCCGGTAAAGGCTCGATCGCATCATTGCTAAAAACAGGCCGTGTCGTTTCTGTGCCATTGCCGTGACTCTCGCCACCCGTACTTGCGTACGGCTGCGTGACCGGTGGGTGGGGGGACTTTCCTCAGCGACACTTAAGTCACCGTCGGCCGCTCTCTCCCTCTCGCTCTATATATTGTTCGGCCGGGCAGATAAGCGCAGCGACCAACTTCTGGTCAGGTTTATAAAAAAGTTCTTGACCAGACTATCTTTGGTTTCCAGATTTTTTTGTTAGCATGAAACGCCGCTCCAAAGGGGTACCCCCGCAGCGGTCATGTCGATGCAAAAAATACATGAATTATTTTCTGTTTCATCTGCATCGTGCCAACTCTCATTTGAATGAAAAAGTGATCTACACGAACCAGCGATCAGCAGAAACGTTGAAGAAATTCCAAAAACGCGGGGAGTCAAGGGAGGCCCCTTTTGGGCTGTTTCTCCTAGGTAAGAGGGGAGGTCCCCCTCCTACTATATGTAAGAGAGTAGATTCCGTCAGTACCTGTATTAGAGAATACTGCACCGTTCGAAACATAGTTATCCAACCTGCGCTAAGCAGAGTCACAACGAGGGAGTGATGGTATGCTGACAGCAGAAGAAGGAACCCTGGCAATCCGGCTCGCACGCGGCGCACTTGAACACGCAGTA